>CAZXSG010000396.1:0-4927 GCA_964643185.1 uncultured Holophagales bacterium | reverse complement strand
TCTTCTCGACGCCTGCCGTCGGTGACGTCGACGGGGACGGCAAGCCCGAGATCGTGATCGGTACGGGCCGCTTCTGGCAGAACCGGCTCAAGAGGCTCTATGCCTTCAAGTGCGACGGCACCCAGCTCGCCAACTGGCCGGTCACCGTCGACGGGTACGTCGAACGGTCGCCCGCTCTCGCGGACATCACGGGAGACGGGATTCTGGACGTCATCGTGACCGACGCCGTGGGCGAACAGCCCGCGCCCCCGACGACCTACAACGTCTACGCGTTCACCGGAGCGGGAACGCAGCTCTGGAAGCGCACTCCGAAGGACTACTTCGGCGTGACGTTCTCGGCCGGGGACCCCATCGTCGCCGACGTCGTCGGCGATGCGGCCGTCGAGATCCTCGTTCCCACCAACGGGGAGATGGCCGTCTTCTCCGCCGCCGGGACGCAGCTCTCCGACGACGGCCTGCACGCCGCGGGGGGGTTCTCCTTCTTCGGAACCGGCACGATGACCGGTGCGTTCGTCGACACGGACGGGAAGATCTACGCGATGACTCCGAGTCCGTTCCCCACGTTCTCGAGCGCGACGCTGAACGTGTGGCAGGCGAAGATCCCGGCTTCCCGGCCCTGGCCCGCGTTCCGGCGCGACATGGCGCGCGGCGGCCTCTTTCCTGGTACCCCCGCCTGCGTGGCGGGCGGTGGGCCGCCCACGGTGAACGGCATCACGCCGTCCTGCGCGAGCACGACCGGAGGCCGGCTCGTGACGATCTCGGGATCCAACTTCGTCGCGGGCGCGACGGTCACGCTCCTCGGCACTCCCTGCACGGCCGGAACGCTGAGCGCGACGCAGATCACGTGCACCACGACGGCGAGGACGCCTCCCCTCACGTACAGCGGCCTCGGAAACGTCGTCGTGACGAATCCCGGAAACCAGGTTGGAACCCTGACCAACGGGTTCTCCTTCGCGCTGCGAGGCGACGCGAACAACAACGGCTCGATCACGCCGGCCGATTCGATCTACGAGAACCTCGCGATCTTCCTGGGCGGAACTCCGACGGCCTCGCTCTGCAACGGCGACGTGAACGCCACGGGCGCGATCACTCCCGCGGATTCGATCTACCTGAACCTCTACGTCTTCCTCGGTGGGAACGCGCCCCCTCCCTGAGCCCGAATGACCAGCGCGCCCCGCGGGCAGATCTTCGCGCGCGTTCTGCCCTATTTCGTCGTGGTTGTTCTCGCCGTCGGCATGTCGGCGGCGAGCTGGAAAACCGGGCGCATTCCCTGGAACGGCGACCAGGCCGTCGTCTCCCTCATGGCCGAGGACGTCCTCGCGGGCGAGCGGCCGGTCTTCATGAACGGCATCGAGTACGCGGGGACGTTCGAGGTCTACTGGACGTCGGTCTTCTTCGAGCTCCTGGGAGAGACGCGTCTCGCGAACCGAGCGGGTCTCGCCGTGCTCTTCCTGCTCACGGTTCTGGTCGTGGTGAGGATGACCGATATCGGGTTCGGCTCGCGTGCCGCGCTCGGCGCGGCCGTGGTCGTCGGACTGGGACCGCCGTTCCTCTTCTACAAGGCGCTCAGCTCCGTATGTGTCTACGGGCCGCTCCTCCTCTTCATGGCCGCGACGCTCGCGGCGCTCGTCCTCTTCGAGAGCGAGGCGCGGAGCGGAGGCCGGGTCGTGCCCGCGCTGCTCCTCCTCGGCGTCGTCTCGGGCCTCGGCTGGTGGACGCATCCCCTCTGGGCCGCCGTTGGGCCGGCAGCGCTCGCGCTCCTCGCGTTCCCGCATGTGCGGCGCGCTCTTTCCCTGGGCCGCGTCGCGCTCCTCGGCGTGGCGTTTCTCGCGGGCAGCTTTCCGTGGTGGCTCCGCAACGTCTTCGTCACGCGGTTTGCGAGCCTTCGCGCCGAGGAGGGCTCCGCGGCCGGCGCGATGCCGCTCGAGACGCTCCGGAATCTCGGGTCCCACGGCCTGCCGGTGATGCTCGGCGGCCGCTCGCTCTGGAAATTCGAGGAGGCGTTTCCCGGGGCCGTCGTCGCCTCCTGGCTGCTCTTCGCGGGACTCCTCGTCTACGGTCTGCTGCTCGTGTTCCGAAAGGGAGAGGCGGCCTCGGAACGCTCCGCAGGGGGCCTCGTCCTCGTGCTCACGTCGCTGACCGTGCCGCTCCTGTCCCTCGCAATGAAGCGGACCGACTATCTGCACGACGATCCGCGCTATCTCCTCGCGCTCGCCATCACGCTCCCGCCCCTCGCGGGCGCGCTCCTCGCTTCACCGCGCGCGGGCTGGCTGCCGAAGAGCGCGCTCGCGATCGCGCTCTTCGCGCTCTGGGGAAAGGGATTCGCTGACGCGCCCGACATGCGTGGCGAGCCTTGGTCGCGGCCGCCGGCGCCGTCCGACGAGGCGCTCGTGGAAATTTCGCAGAAGGGCCTCACGGCGCTCTACGGCAACTACCACACGGCGTACAAGGCGACGTTTCTGTCCCGGGGGAAGATCGTCGGCACGCCGCTCTACGCGAGCCCGCACACCACGAGGCACCCTTCCGTCACGAGGCGCCCGTGGGACGCCGAGACGGTCCGGAAGCGGGCGTCGGAGACCCCCGGACAGGTGGGCTTCCTCCTCGAGAGCGAGGACGCGGCGGCGTTCCGCGAGTTCCTCGCGTTCTGGGCCGTGCCCCATCGCGAGGAGCCGCTCGGGGTCCAGAGCCTCTTCCGCGAGGTCGACCCCGAAGCCGTGAGAACGGTCGCGGCCTGCTCGTGCATACCGCTCGGCCTGCCGAGAGGCTCGGCCGCGGTGCTCACGGCGGAGGGGCCCTCGGATCTCGTCGTGGACGTGCCCACCCCGTTCCGCGTCACGGTGACGAACCCGTCCCGGCGGCCGTTTTACGAAGGTGTCCGGCTGGCCTGGCGGCTCGTGGGCCCTGAGGGAGGCTGGGGGCAGGAGGGAGCGCACGTTTCGCTGGGGACGCCGCTCCTTCCGGGCGAGTCGCGCACGCTGGAGGTGCTCGTGGTGCCGGCCGCCGAGGGTCCGGCGACGCTCGTGTTCGACGCGGTCGAGGAGAACATCACCTGGTTCGGGATGCGGGGCTCTCCCCCCTTGGAGCGCGCGATCCGGGTGGGTCCGCGTCAGTCTCCGAAGCCGGCCATGTAGACCATCACCGAGAGCTCGCGTCCGTCGGTGCTGCCCGCGAGCACCTCGTTCGGTCGCCACACGGTGGGGCTTTCGAGGACGAGCTCGATCTGGGCGTTCCGGTATTTCGAAGCGAATGGCTCCGGGAGGCTGCGCGTCACGAACAACGGAGCGTCGCCCGTGAGAAGGACCTCCTCGAGCGGAACGCGGGCGCGGGTCGCCGGATCCAGAACCGCGATCCGCAGCACGACGCTTTTCCACTCCGGTTTCGAGGCGAGGATCTTCGTCACCGGGGCGGCCACGAGGAGCGAAAGGCGGCTGCCCGCGAGCGTGAGGCGGAGGTGCCCTTCCGCCGGCATCCATCGCCATGAGCCCTCCCAGGCGTGGAAGCCCGAGATCACGTTCGGATCGTGCGACGCGGCTCTGAAGTCGGCCACGGGTCCGGCGGCGGCGGCCTCGATGCGTCCGTTCCGGATCTCGAACGAGGCCGCGGGATCGCCCTCGCCGAGAGCCCATCGGGCGAGAACCTCGTTCAGCTTCGCGGCGCCGGCCTCCGAGGGCTCTCCGAGCGTGAATCCTCGGGGCTTTCCCGGCACGAGACCGTGAAGCAGCAGCCGGGCCGAGACGCGCCCGTTGTGGACGTCGGGAAACGAGAAGGTCCCGTCGGGAAAACGCTCGGGCCGCGAAGCGGAGGCCCCGCTCGCATCCAGAGCGTCGACGAGGCGCGCGAGCGAAGCGAACCGCCGTTCGTGCTTCTCGAAGAACTCGAAGGAAACGCGGGAGTGAAGCGCCGACCGATGGGAGAGGAGAAAGGGCGCGAAGAACGAGGCCGCGAGGACGGCCACGACGCGACGCTCGCCGCGGGCGAGCCCGCGGGCGATGGCCGTTCCGAGGATCGCCGCGAAGAACGAGGCGGGAATCAGCAGCGGAAAGTAGTACCGATCCTGAAACCAGAGCTCCCAGAACGTCGTCCGGAAGCGCGCGACGCCGACCAGAGCGACCCACGCGAAGGGCCCGGCGGCGAGCGCGGCCAGAGCGGCCAGCGAGCCGCGGTTGCCACGGGTCGCGAAGACGAGCGCGACGGCGAGAAGAGCCAGGAGCCCGAGACCGAATTCCGTCGTCGCGATGAAGACCCGCCGGTCGCCGCTTTCCTGGAACTGGAGGAGGAGCCCCGGAAAGAGGTAGCGGAAGGGCGCCGTCACGAGGAGGAACGCCGCCCGCGGCAGGCCGGCCAGGAGATCCCACGAGGGGGCCGCCCCCGCCGCCCGCTCGTAGAGCTTCGAGAAGAGCAGCACGAGGCCGCCGCCGAGCGCGGCCGCGAGCGCGGTGAACGCGATATCGGGTTTCCGGAGACCGGCGCGCCACCTCACCAGGTGGTGGAGGAGCCAGGGGGTCGCGAGGAGGGGCGCCATCGTGTTCTCGGCCAGAAGGGCAAAACCCATCGCGAGACCCGCGAGGAGGAGCGTGAGCCGGCGGCCCAGCTGCTCCTGATGCACGACGGCTGCCGAAGCCCAGGCGATGCCCGCGAGCCCGATGGGGATACCGCCGCCGGCCGGGATGAAGAGCCACATCGAGGAGAAGCCCGCGGGAACCACGTAGGCCAGAGCCGCGATGGGGCCGGCGGGACCTCCGGGGAGCCGCCTGGCGACGAGCGCCATTCCCGTGGCCGAAAGAGCGTGGAAGAGGAGCATCGCGAGCCGCACGGGAAACGCGTTCACCGCGCCGAAGACGGCGAGGTTCAAATGGAAGAGCGCCCGCGTGACGGGAGTGAGGTGCTCCTGGTGCGGACGGAAGAGGGTCTCGAGGAGGGGCGCCTT
>CAZXSG010000395.1:0-4936 GCA_964643185.1 uncultured Holophagales bacterium | reverse complement strand
CACCAGCAGCCCGATCCGGCACCCGCGCACGCCCCTCGACTACAGCGGTGGTCTCTTCCCCTACGGGTCATTCATCTTCTTCAAGTTCGCGTCCCAACGGGGCGGCAACGCCATGGTCCGTCGCTTCTGGGACGGCGCGGTCGGATCCCCGAAGGCGATCACGTCGATCCGGTCCGCGGTCGGCACCTCGCACTGGCCGTCGTACTTCACCCAGTTCCCCAGCCGGAACCCGCTGCCCGGGCCGCACGCGCACACGGTCGCCGGGCGCGAGCGCCTCGATACTCACGCGCTCCTCGAGGCCGTTCACGACGCGCACGGCTTCCGAAGGCATCTGGCGCACGAGCGCCGAAAGGGCGTCCGTCGTGCGCGCCCGCGTCGCGGCCTCGAGATACCGGCCGATCGTGACGAAGAGGAGGATGCCCATGGCCGTGTCGAGGTAGAGCGGACCGCCTCCCGACAGCACCGACTTCACAGACACCGCGAACGCCGCCAGGACGCCGAGCGCGATCAGCGCGTCCGTGTCGAGCGCCCGCGCCTTCAGCCGGAGCACTCCACGCGACAGGAACGGCAGCCCCAGAAGGAACAGAGCCGGCGTCGCGAGCGACAGGAGAGCCCAGCGCACCCAGGCCTCACCCGCGGCCCGGTCGGCCTCGCCCCGCCCCGAGTAGAGGACGAAGCTCAGCATCATCACGTTCATCGCCAGGAACGCGCCGACCCCCACCGACATGAGGAGGCCCGAGGCCTTCCCGTGCCCGCCGTCACCGCCCGTGATGCGGTGCGCCAGAGCGCAGCCCCCGCAGCAGTAGACGGGCTCGTCGTCGTTCGATCCCAGTACGACGGGGAGTCCACAGTGCGCGCACAGGGGCAGGGCCGAGGGCAGGAAGGCCGGACGGGGCACCGGAAGCGCGGCAGACAGGGACATCGAGGCTACAGCGCGGGCCGCTTGGCCACGGGCTTGCCGGTCTCGAGGTCCAGGAGGACGGGTTTGGCCCGCTCGGCCCCGATCCACGTGGCGACCATGATCGCCACGAAGACGAACCCGATGGCCCAGAGCACGACGCCGATGACGCGCCCCTCACTCCGGAAGAAGCTGAATTTCGGGGTCATGCTCATGACGCGGTCTTCCCTCCCGTGTAGAACGTCGCGGCGATCCGCTGCTTCTGCTCACCGGCTCCGATGACCCAGGTGAATGGCGTGACGCTCCCCGTGACGCTGCCGCGCGGCACCCTCACGATCAGCGTGATGCGCCGCTCTCCGCCCGCGGGCAGGCCCGGATCCTCGAGGCCCGCGATCTGGGCCGAAGGCAGCCCCTCCACCGAAACCTCGAGGCGCAGCCCGTCCTTGCCGTGGTTGGCGGCCCGGAGGAGGTAGCGCGCCTCCGCCAGCTCCGCGGACCGTGCGTTCGCCGCCGTCGTCTGGTAGACGGGCGAGACCTCGAACGTCACCGTCTGCCGCCTCACCACGGCGACCGCGAACACGACCCCGAACCCCACCGTGGCCAGGGTCACGAGCACGCGCTTGACGTCCCAGCCCTTCCAGCCCCCGAGCGCGATGCCGCCGAAGTCGAACGCCAGGATGGAAGGCCGGTCCCGCTTCTTCAGCACCGATTCGCACGCGTCCACACAGGCTCCGCAGCGCGTGCATTCGATCTGGAACGCGCCCTTGCGGATGTCGATCTCCATGGGACAGGCGTGAGTGCAGCCCCTGCAGTTGATGCAGGGGCCGGTGCTCTCGTCGAACGCGACGTGCAGGCTGCGGCCGTCCTCGACCACGCCCTGGAGCAGCCCGTACGGGCACACGGACCGGCAGAAGCGCTCCCGCACCAGGGCCAGATCCAGAAAGATCAAGACCGTCAGGGCCACGCCCACGAGCCCGATCCACGGTCCCACCGAGAGCTCGTGGATCTTCGCCCACACGAGCGGCAGCGGTGCGAAGTAGCCCATCGTGAGCGCCGCGACGAGCACCGAGACGACGCCGATGACGGACCACGCGAGCGCCTGGGCCGCCCTCTTCTGCTTCATCGGGAGCACCTTGCGGGTCAGCCGCAGAGAGAGCGACTCGATGTCGTGAGCCAGCTCGCTGAAGACCATCTGCGGGCAGGCGTACGCACAGTACACGCGCCCGAAGACGAGCGAGACGGCGCCGATGAGCCACATAGCGAACATCAGCGCGAGCCACAGGAGCGACCATTCCGACAGTCCGATCTCCTGGCGGAAGACGAAGAGCTTCGAGCCCGGGAAGTCGAAGCGGAAGAGATCGAAGAGGGGGAGCAGGACGAAGACCAGAAGGAATCCCAGCTGTATCCGGCGCCGCCGCTGCGAGTGCCTTCCGGTCCATCGGGGAAGCGGCGACATGGGCTAGTACCGTAGCCTGGGGTTGGGGGCGTCCTCCACCACGACCTCGCGGTGGAACGCGTAGCGCTGCATGGTGAAGGCCGCGGTGGGGCAGCGGGTCGCGCACATCGAGCAGCGGATGCAGGCTGTCTCGTCCTTGAGCATCACCGCACCGAGAACGTCCAGCTCCTCCGGCTCGAACGCCGCGATCTGCTCCGCCGTGATTCCGAGCTGGGATTCCGCGAGCGCGATGAGCCGGGGATCGCTCATCACCTGCGAGAGGCCCACGAGGTGCAGACAGTCGTCGGGACACACGTCCACGCAGCCGTTGCACGCGATGCAGCGGGACTCCTCGAACCAGGTCTGCACGTCACAGCGGAGGCAGCGCGCGGCCTGGGTCCGCGCCTCGGTCTCGGGAAAGTTCAGCTCCACGAGCCGGTCACCGTAGACGGGCAGCTCGCTCTGCTTCGGCGCCACCGAAGGCGGCAGCCTCCGCGGCGTGATCTCCCAGTCCTGCGCCATCGTGTACGTGGCCGGGGACCACGCCGAACGGAGCTCGACGCCCGTGCTCTTCTTTTGCAGGTAGTCGTGGATGCCCCGCGCGGCCACCTGGGCCGACGCGATGGCGTCGATGAAGAGCCGCGGCCCGAGCACGACGTCGCCGCCCGCGAAGACGTCGGGACGCGAGGTCTGGTACGTCTCCGGGGTCGTCTTGATGAGCCCGCGGTCGGTCAGCTCGATGCCGTCCTCGGGTTTCAGGAAGTCGAACTCGGCCTTCTGCCCGACGGCGAAGATCACGGTATCGCACGCCACGGTCTCCCGCACCGACTCGTCGAACTGCGGGCTGAACCGTCTCTCGGTGTCGAACACGGAGAGGCACGCGGCGAAGTCCACGCCCTCGACCTTTTCGTTTCCGATCACGGCCCGGGGGCCCACCGAGTTGTGCACGATGACGCCCTCGTGCTGCCCCTCCTCGATTTCGACGTGGTCGGCGGGCATCTCGTCCCGTCCCTCGAGGCACGCGAGATGGACCTCCGTGACGCCCAGACGGCGCGCGGCCGTGCGGGCCACGTCGGCCGCGACGCGGAAGTCCTCGGCCTGCTCGTCGTCGCTCACCACGCGGAGCGCGGTGCGGGCGACGTCGAACGCGACGTTGCCGCCGCCGATCACGAGGACGCGCGGCCCGATCTCGACCTTCTGTCCCAGGTTCACGAGCTTCAGGAAGTCGAGGCCGTTGATCACGCCGGGCAGGTCGGTTCCCGGGATCGGCAGACGACGGCTCCCCTGGAGCCCCGCTCCGAGATAGAACGCCCCGTAGCCCTGGGCTTTCAGGTCGGACAGCGTCAGGCCCGGCGAGCCGACGCGCGCATTCAGCCGCAGCTCCACGCCCAGAGAGAGGATCGCGTCGATCTCGGCCGTCACCAGCTCGCGCGGAAGCCTGTACAGGGGCACGCCCACCTGGAGCATGCCGCCGGCGACGCTCCCGGCCTCGAACACGGTGACCCGGTAGCCGGCCCGGGCGAGATCGTGCGCCACGGTGAGGCCCGCGACACCCGAGCCCACGACCGCGATCTTCTCCGCGTAATCCCCCTTCGGGATCAGCATCCTCGGATCCGCGTACCGGTGGTACTTCTCGAACGTGCCCGTCTCGTTTCCGTGCAGCTCACAGGCCCAGCGCTTGATCGCGCGAATCGAGACCGGCGAATCCACGCTGCCCCTACGGCAGGCGGCCTCACAGGGCGCGCCACAGATGCGCCCGCAGATCGAAACGAACGGGTTGGTGGCTCGGGCGATCCGGTACGCGTCCTCGTCGCGGCCCTCGGCCACGGCCGTGACGTAGCCACAGGCGTCCGTGAAGACCGGGCAGGCCACCCGGCACTTCACCTGCTCCACCCAGTAGCGCTCGCCGTCCGGAATCTTCAGGCGCCGGTACGCGCTGGAGGTCTCCACGTGGCTACTCGTCCGCGTCCTCTTTCCGGAACGCGAACCAGAGGAGCAGGGCCACGAAGGCGGCGATGAGCGTCGCCAGCAGGGCGAACCAGACAGTGGGCGGGGCCCCCATGACCTCGTTCGCCTGTCGCACGAGCGGGCCGCGCGTGGCATGCCCGACCTCTCCCGATCGGTTCAGGAACAGATACGAGATGCCGAACAAGCTGAAACCCAGGTACGTGAGCTTCAGGAACAGGGGAATGTGGGTGCCCGTGCGCTCCGTGATCCAGCCACCCGCCATCTCCTTGACCGGGCCTTCCTTCTCGCTCTCAGGCGTTCTCGCCATGATGGCCTCCTTCGGGGGCGTCGTCTTCCAGCATCCGGTACTTGGGGGCCTCGTCGTCGCGCACCGCTCCGCTCCGGAGCGCCTTCACCAGGAAGTACAGCGTGCCGAACACGAACAGCGCCATCAGCGAGTACATCCAGAAGACCGAGGCGTAGGTGTAGTCGCCCATGTCATTCCTCGTAGTCGTGCGTGGGCCGCCAGTCCTTGGCCCGGCCGAGGCTCTGGATGTAGGCCACCATCGCGTCCAGCTCCGCGGGGTTGTTGCTGATCCAGGGGAACGGCGGCATCGCCGATCCCGGCACCAGGCTGCGCGGATCCTTGAAGTGCG
>CAZXSG010000394.1:0-4946 GCA_964643185.1 uncultured Holophagales bacterium | reverse complement strand
TACTCCATGACGAAGAAGGGGAGTCCGTCGTCCTCGGTGGTGCCGCCGTCGAGGAGGCGCGCGACGTTGGGGTGGTCGAGCTGCGCGAGGATCTGCCGCTCGTTGCGGAAGCGCTTCAGGATGAAGGCCGTGTCCATGCCGAGCTTGATGACCTTGAGCGCCACGCGCCGCGTGAACTCCCGGTCGTCCCGCTCGGCGAGATAGACGGTTCCCATTCCCCCGCGTCCCAGCTCGCGGACGATCCGGTAGGGGCCGATGCGACTCCCGTGTGCCGTCTCACCCATGCGCGCCGACGTGGCGACGCCGTCGGCCGCAGCGTCGAGCCAGCCGCCTTCGCCGTCGGCCGCCACGAGTTCGTTCACCTCCCGGAGGAGGTGCTCGTCGCCGCCGCACGCGCCCGTGAGGAACTCGTTCCGCTCGCCGGCCGGCTTCTCGAGCGCCGCGTGGAAGAGAGACTTCGTCCTCTCCCACCGGCCGGCCGCGGTCAATGGCCCTCGGGCCGGAGGCGGCGGTGGAGAAAGGCCCGGGCCACGCACCATTCGCGCTTGATCGTGGCGGGCGAGAGCGCGAGAGCCTCGGCCGTCTCCTCGATCGAGAGGCCGCCGAAGAAGCGCAGCTCGACGATCTCGGCCTGTCGCGGGTCGAGGAGCACCAGGGCCGCGAGCGCGTCGTCCAGATCGAGGAGGTCGATCGAGCGGGCCTCGTACGTGAGCACGGCCTCGTCCAGCGGGACCCGGCAGGCGTCGCCTCCCCGCTTGTCTCGCGCCTTCCTCCGGGCGTGGTCCACCAGGATGAAGCGCATGAGCTGGGCCGCGACTCCGAAAAAGTGTCCACGGCTCTCCCAGGTTTCGACTCGTTGTCCGGCGAGGCGCAGATAGGCCTCGTGCACGAGGGCCGTGGGTTGGAGTGTGTGTTCACTGCGCTCTCCGCGCAGGTATCCGTTTGCGAGTCCGCGGAGCTCCGCATAGACGAGCGGCATGAGCTGCTCGAGTGCTTCCCGGTCCCCGCCGCCCCAGCGGTCGAGGAGCCGAGTGACCTCACTCTCGGGGATGTACACCTGGTGGGGGCAGGGTACTCCCTCGTCTAGGATCCGTTGATGGAGATCCTTTCGAACCTCATCGGCGGTGCGTTCGTCCCTGCGGCCTCGGGCGAGCTTCTCGATGACGTGAACCCCGCGACGGGCGAGGTGATCGCCCGTATCCCGCGCTCCCGGAAGGCCGACGTCGACGCGGCCGTGAACGCGGCGCGCACCGCGCTGCCGGCGTGGAGGAAGACGCCCGCGGCCGAGAGGGCCGCGCTGCTCGACACCATCGCCGGGCGGCTCGAGGCCGAGGCCGAAACGCTGGCCGCGCTCGAATCGCGGGACACGGGGAAGCCTCTGGCGCTCGCGCGCTCGATGGACATCGCGCGCGCCGTCCTCAATTTCCGCTTCTTCGCGGGGGCGCTCCGGCACGACGAGACGGGCTGCCATGCGATGGACGGCGCCGGGGCGCTCAACTACACGCTCCGCGCGCCGCTCGGCGTCGCGGCGCTCGTGACGCCGTGGAACCTGCCGATCTACCTTCTCTCGTGGAAGGTGGCGCCCGCTCTCGCGATGGGGAACACGCTCGTCGCGAAGCCCTCGGAGCTCACGCCGCTCACCGCGAGCGCGCTCGCGCGCATCGTGACGGAGGCCGGCCTCCCGCCCGGCGTCTTCAACCTCGTCCACGGTCTCGGGGCCGAGGCCGGCGACGCGCTCGTCTCGCACGACGGCATCTCGGCCGTCTCGTTTACGGGCGGTACGGCGACTGGAGCCAGAGTCGCGGCTGCTGCCGCCCCGCGTTTCCGGAAGCTGTCGCTCGAGCTGGGCGGCAAGAACGCGACGCTCGTCTTCGCCGACTGTGATTTCGACGCGGCGGTCGAAGGCGCGGCGCGCGCGGGCTTCCTGAACCAGGGGCAGGTCTGTCTCTGCGGCTCGCGGGTGCTGGTGGAGCTCTCGATCTACGACCGCTTTCTCGAGGCGTTCGTGGCGCGCGTCTCGCGCATGAAGGTGGGACCTCCCGCCGAGCCGTCGACCGAGCTCGGCGCGCTCGTCTCTCTCTCGCATCGCGACAAGGTGGAGGGCTATCTCGCTCTCGCGCGCGAGGAGGGCGGCATGGTTCTCTGTGGCGGAACGCGTCCCGAGCTGCCGGCGCCGTATGGCGCGGGCGCGTTCCTCACGCCGGCCGTCGTCGGCGGGCTGTCGCCTTCGTGCCGCACGGCCACCGAGGAGATCTTCGGCCCCGTCGTCACGGTGCATCCCTTCGACACGGAAGAGGAAGCCCTCGCGATCGCGAACGGCGTCCGCTACGGGCTCGCCGCGTCGGTGTGGACGCGGGACCTTTCCCGCGCGCACCGTGTGGCCGCGGCGCTCGACACGGGCATGGTGTGGGTGAACACGTGGCTCCTGCGCGACCTGCGCGTGCCGTTCGGCGGCGTGAAGGACTCCGGCGTCGGACGCGAGGGCGGGCGCCATTCCCTGGAGTTCTTCTCGGAAGCGCGCAACGTCTGCGTGAAGCTGTGAGAGGCCCCTCGAGCTTCGCAAGCCTCGGCCTGGTCCTTTTTCTGAGCGCTTCGACGGTCGCCCCGCGGCCCGCGATAGGAAACGACCTCGTCCCTCTGTGGAAGAGCTCGATTCCGAGGAGCGTCGACGGGGACCTGGAGAGCGCAACGGTCGCGGTGCTGCGGGAGCTTTCGGACGGCCACTGGGTCGCCGTGACGGGCGGTCGGTTTCGGCGCGCGATCCGCCGGATCGCACCCGGAGGCAGCGCGTTCACCGAAGCGTCCGTGTCCGATGCCTTCGTGGGAGCCTCGGCAGCCGTGGACTCGTTTGGTGCGTGGGTCGATGCGACCGACTCCGGAATCGTCAAACGGGACGTCCATGGCGAGCTCGCATGGTCCGCGCCCGTGCAACCGGCGATCGCCCGCGGTTGTACCCGCATCCTGATCGATCCCGAAGGGGACGTATTCGTCCTTTGGGGCCCGGGCTCGATCGCCCCGGGAGATCGCGTATCGAAGCTCGATGGGCGGACGGGAGCGCTCCTCTGGTCCTCGTCGGACCTTCCGGCGGGCGAGCCCGGATTCGTTCTCGATGGATCGACGATCGTTTCCGATTCCAGAGGCGATGTCGTCGCCGCCTTTACCAATACGGCGCGGACTCGAGTCCTCGTCGTGCGCCTTCGAGGCGCTTCCGGGCAGGAACAGTGGCGCGCCCTCGAGCCCGTTTCCGTGTACTTCACGCCGACAGCGGGGGAGCGCTCGCTTCAGGTCGACCGCGCAGGAGACGTCTTCCTGGCCTCGAATACGACGTTCGATCCGGCGACAGAGCCCGCCGGGCTCTCCAAGCTCTCGGGTACGACCGGCGGCCGCCTCTGGCGCCATCTCGCGACAGGGATATCGGACCTGTCCTTCACCACCTCGGGCCGGCCCCTTGCGGTGCTCTGCACACAGACCGCTCAGGTCCAGTGCTCGCTTCGCGAGGTGGGTTCCGGTTCCGGCGCGCTCCTGCGGGAGATGCCGCTTCCCGATCCCCCGCCCGGAGGCGATCGTTGGAGGGTCTACGCGAGCAGTCCGTCGGGAGTGGCTGGGCTGCTGGCCCCCGAGATGTCTGCGGCAGGTGTGCGCCTCGTATCGGTGGACCTCGCGAGCGGTGTCGTCCAGCCACCCGTCATCGTCACCGTGCCCAGCAGCCGGCCTCTCGTGTCAGCCCGGTTCGAAGGGACGGTCGCGACGCTTCTGTGCGCCTCCCGGGACCCCAGCATCCTCCTGCCGCCAGAGATCGTTCGAGCCGACTCCGCCACCGGAGCCGTTCCGTGGCGGCTCGCTCTTCCGAGCCACGGAGACGGGACTCTCAAGGGTCTCAGCACGGCGACAACGGCCGGTGGGGCACTCGTCATCTCGGAATCTCATCTCGCCGACTACGCCGCTCAACAGAGGACGACCGGCCTGGAACTCGCGTCCGGTCGCATTCTCTGGGGTCCCTTCATCGACGCGCAGAGCTCGCTCACGGCCAACGCCGGTAGCCCGGTGGTCGTGGGGTTCCAGGACGACATCCTCTTGGCCTCGGCGGTCCAGGACACGATCCAGCTCCACCGAAGGAACGCGGCGACGGGGCAACGGGAGTGGGGACCCGTGACGGTCTCCGGCGTGACGCCCCTTTCTCTCCAGATCGTTCCGCTCGGAGGCGATTTCCTTCTCTTCGCACCGTATACCGTCACACGGCACGCGGGAGGCTCGGGCGCAGAAGTCTATCGGGTGAGCCCGGGGGGCGGCTCACAGCACTCCATAGCGGCCACACCCGACGGCACCGCCTTCTACGTAGGCTGGTGGGCGGCGGGTTTCGCCTACGTGACGAAGCGGGATGCCGCCACAGGCGCCGTGCTGTGGACCGCGGGAGGGCCCGGCGTGTTCGGCTCATGGACCCCCTACGCAATTCACCTCACCGCGCAGGGCGATGTCGTCGCCGTGTTTCTCGAAGGTGCGGGATTCATGCCTTCGTGGGTCAACCTCGCTGTGCTGAAGGGGTCGTCGGGAACCCTCGATTCTCTTTCACAGTATGTCTACTCCACGAGGGCCCTGGTGACCCACTTGGTTCCGGGTTCGAGTGACGTGCTTCTGGCGGGCCTCACGGCGCCCGCTCCCGTGCGTCGCATCTCCCCGGTGACGGGAGCCGTCCTCTGGAACGCGCCGGTGGAGCCGGCTCTGCAGTTCCTGTACCCCACGAGGCTGCGGGTGACCGAAGCCGCCGTCGAGGTGCTCTTCCGCGGGTCCGGGGGGACAGCCGTGAGGCAGTACTCTCTGGAGACGGGACAGATCGTCGGGAGCACTTCCGTCCGCGCGGACCTGAGCGAGGTCGTCATCCAGGCCATCGAGTACGTGGAGGGCGATTGGTGCCTGGCTGCGCAGAGGGCAGGCGTGACGGGAGTCCC
>CAZXSG010000393.1:0-4949 GCA_964643185.1 uncultured Holophagales bacterium | reverse complement strand
CTCACGGGGCGCGATCTCGAGCACCTCCTCGCGGACGCCGGAACGGGCTCCCTGTCCGAGGTCGTCTCCCTCATCACGCAGGCGGGGGCCGCGCTCGACGCCGCCCACGCGCAGGGCGTCGTCCACCGCGACATCAAGCCCGCGAACCTCTTCCTGGCTCCCAAGGACCACGGCTTCCACCTCAAGCTCCTGGACTTCGGCCTCGCGCGGCCCCTCTCGGGCCCTTCGGAGGGCGTCACGCAGACCGGCGCCATCGTGGGCACGCCGGGGTACATGTCTCCCGAGCAGATCCAGAACCAGCCGGTCGACGCGCGGAGCGATCTCTACTCGCTCGCCAGCGTGGCCTACGAGGCGCTCACGGGCGAACGCGCGATTCCGACCGGTCGCGACGCGATGGCCACGGTGCTGAACATCCTGCGGATCGACCCGATCCCACCCTCGAAGCGGCTGCCCTGGCTCCCCGCGACGGTGGACGAAGCGTTCGCGGCGGCCCTGGCGAAGGAACCGGAAGCCCGGCCCGCGAGCGTCGCGGCCTGGGTCACGCTCGTGACCGAGGCTCTGCGCTGGGTGGAGCGGCCCAGCCCCAACGTGTGGACGCCGTATCTGCGCGACCAGCGGAGCGGGCTCCTCCGACCGATCAGCACGCCCAACGACCCGACCCATCGATTTGAAACTGGGGGTTTCTCGATCCCCCCAGACCCCCCACGAGGGAAGAACTGATCGGGACGATCCTGGGGGTTTCTCGAAGTGAACCCTGGGGGTTCTCGAGCCCCCCGGGCCCCCCACGGGGGAGGAGTTCGCCGGCGTGGACTTCTGCTCCAGCATGGCCCAGGAAAAGGAACCTCTCCCGCTGGGCTCGGCCGCGTTCGACGCGGCGAGCGTCGCCTCCCTCTTCGGCCTCGCCCTCCACGAGGGGCCCGAGCCGCTTCCCGTGTGGAAAAAAGGCGAGCCTGCAGGAGACGCCGTGCTCCTCCTCGCGGGCACGGCCATGCTCTCGACGAAGACGCCGTTCGGTGACTACGAGCTGTGCACCATCGGCGCGCCCGCGGTGCTCGGGCTCGCCGAGCTCCTCATGCTCGGCTCGCCGCGCATCCACAACCTCACGCTCGGCCCCAAGAGCGCGTCCGTCGCCGTGCTGCCCGGGGAGCTGAAGGCCCTTCTCCTCGAGGAGAGCCCGCGCGGCGCCGCCTGCCGAAGGCTCGCGCTGAGCTCGCTGACGCGCGCTCTCGAATACACGAACCTCGGACTGCGCCGGTTTTTCGACGAATCGGGGGCGCCCCCGAAAGCTGTCGACGCCGGCGAAGCCGCCGACCCGGAGATGAAGCAGAAGGCCGCCAGCGCGCAGAAGGTGGCGAACGTGTTCGACCTCCTGGGCATCGACCCGAAAGCTCTGCCCGAGCTGGGGCTCGTGGAGCGTACGTACCCGGCGGGCGCCGTCCTCGCGCCCGCGGGACAGCCCGGCGACGAGGCCTACCTCATCGCCGCGGGCCAGGTGCGCGTCTCGGTGGACATCTCGGGCGAGGAGGCCCTCGGCATCTGCCACGACGGCGAGTTCGTGGGCGAGATGGCACTCCTCGACAGGGCACCCCGCTCGGCCAGCCTCATCGCCCACGAAGGGCCGGCGACCGTCTTCGTGTTTTCGAAGTACGTCTTCGACGCGCTGCTCGAGAAGTCCCCGAAGGGCGCGGCCCGCCTCCTCGCGGGAATGGCGACGGCCCTCTCGATAAGGCTCGAGGCCGCGTTCGCGAGGTCCACGAGCTTCTACATCATGTCGGGCGGGAACCTGGCCGGGGCTTCCCAGATGCCGCCTCCGGGCTTCTTCTTCGCGGACGACGAGGTGGACGAAGACTCCTGACACGAACGTCGGAGGACAACTGGAATCCGACAATCTTGTAGGATGCCGCCGTGGAACCCGGCGCAATGCCCCTCCTCGGCCTCCTCCTCGACGCGGGGCGCACGCTGGCCCAGGGCCGCGACGCGCGCGACACGCACGGCGGCGCCGCCCGCGTGCTCGCGCTGCTCGAGGAGGAGCTGAGCACCGTGTCCGGCCTCGTCGTGCTGAGGACCGACGACGGCGCGTTCGCGGTGGAGGCCGCGACGGGCCTCACGGGCGGCTTCCGGAAGCTCCGCTACGCTCCCGGCGAAGGCATCACGGGCCGCGTGGGTCAGACGGGAAAGCCCATCGTCGTGCCACAGGCCTCGAAGGAGCCCCTCTACCTCGACCGCACCGGGATCCTCCGGGCCGCCGTGAAGAAGAGGCGGGACCTCTCGTTCCTGTGCGTCCCGATCCCGGGCCCCGACGGCCCCGAAGGGGCGCTGGCCGTGGCCCTCGTCTACGAGCCCGGGCGGGACCTCGCCCCCATCGCGCTGGCGCTCGAGATCCTGAGCTCCCTCCTTTCCCCCAGGATCCGCGCCCGCCGCGCGCACGAGGAGGAGAAGTCCCGCCTCGTCTCGGAGAACCAGAAGCTCCGGAGCGTCATCGCGACGCGCGGCGAGCTCTCGAACCTGGTGGGCAACAGCCGCCCCATGCGCGAGGTGTACGAGCTCGTCGCCCAGGCCGCGCCCACGGGGACGACGGTGCTCCTGCGCGGCGAGTCGGGCACGGGCAAGGAGCTCCTCGCGAACGCCATCCACTTCTCGTCGCCCAGGGCCGGCAAGCCGTTCATCAAGGTGAGCTGCGGCGCGCTGCCCGAGACGCTCATCGAGAGCGAGCTCTTCGGCCATGAGGCCGGAGCGTTCACCGACGCGAGGGGGCGCAAGCCCGGCCGCTTCGAGCTCGCGCACGGCGGCACGCTGTTCCTCGACGAGGTGGGCGAGCTCTCGATGGCCACCCAGGTCAAGCTGCTCCGGGTGCTGCAGGAGCGCACGTTCGAGCGCGTCGGCGGCACCGCGCCCGTGAAGATCGACGTACGGCTCATCGCCGCGACGAACAAGGACCTGGAGTCGGCCGTCGCGGGCGGCGGCTTCCGGGAGGATCTCTACTACCGGCTGAACGTCTTCGGCATCTTCGTGCCGCCGCTCCGCGAGCGAAAGCCCGACATCCTGCTCCTCGCCGACCACTTCGTGGAGAAATACGCGGCCCAGCACGGGCGCGACGTACGCCGCATCTCCACCGCGGCCATCGACGTCCTCATGAGCTACCACTTCCCCGGCAACGTGCGGGAGCTGGAGAACTGCATCGAGCGGGCCGTGCTCGTCTGCGACGCGGGAGTGCTCCATCCGCACCACCTGCCGCCCACGCTCCAGACGGCCGAGACCTCGGGCACGCTGCCCCGGCAGTCGCTCGAGAGCGCCGTCGCGGGGCTCGAGAAGGACCTCATCCTGGACGCGCTGAAGATCGCGCGGGGCAACCGCACCAAGGCCGCGCGCCTCCTCCACACCACCGAGCGGATCCTGGCCTACAAGGCCCGCAAGTACGGTGTGCCCACGGGCCGCGTCCGGTGAATCCGACATTCCTGGGGAATCCGGAAGCATTTCTGACATTTTCGTAAGCACCTAGAACGGAAAGAGCGCGGGAATGCGCGCTCCCGGGGCGGCACGAGCCTTGCCAATAGGCCTCCAACGGAGGTACCGCAATGAACGGTGCAGATACAGCCTGGGTTCTCGTTTCGACGGCGCTCGTGCTCCTCATGACCCCGGCGCTCGGTTTCTTCTACGGCGGGCTCGTCCGCGGGAAGAACGCGCTCAACACGATGATGATGTCGGTCTCGGCCATCGGCTTCGCCGGGGTGGCCTGGGCGCTCGTCGGCTACTCGCTGGCCTTCGGAACGGGAACGCCTCTCATCGGTGATCTCTCGAAGGTCTTCCTGAGGGGCGTGGGCCTGGAGGCGCAGGGCACGATTCCGCAGCTCCTCTTCATGGCCTACCAGGGCACGTTCGCGATCATCACGGCCGCGCTCATCTCGGGCGCCATCGTCGAGCGCATGCGCTTCGGCGCCTACCTCGCGTTCATCACTCTCTGGACCGTGGCCGTGTACTCCCCCATCGCGCACTGGGTGTGGGGCGGCGGCTTCCTCGCGAAGATGGGCGCGCTCGACTTCGCGGGCGGCACCGTCGTCCACGTGAACGCCGGCATCGCGGCGCTCGTGGCGGCCCTCGTGGTCGGACCCCGCAAATCGGAAGAGCGGGAAGGCGCGGTTCCCCACAACGTGCCGTTCACGCTCCTCGGCGCCGGGCTCCTCTGGTTCGGCTGGTTCGGCTTCAACGGCGGCAGCGCCCTCGCTGCGAACGCCTCGGCGGCCCTCGCGTTCGTGAACACGCTGTTCGCCCCCGCGGCCACGCTCGTGGTGTGGACGCTCCTCGACATCGTGCGGCACCGCAAGGCCACGGCCGTGGGCGCCGCGACGGGCCTCGTCGTGGGCCTCGTCGCCATCACGCCCGCCGCGGGCTTCGTCTCGGCCACCTCGGCTCTCGCCATCGGCGCGCTCGCGGCGTTCCCGAGCTACTTCGCGATCCTGCTCCGCACCCGCACGAAGCTCGACGACTCCCTCGACGTCCTCGCCGCGCACGGCGTGGGCGGCGCGACCGGCGCCATCCTCACGGGCGTCTTCGCCGAGAAGGCCGTCAACGGCACGGCGGACGGGCTCCTCTTCGGCAACCCGCGTCAGGTACTCATGCAGGCCGTCGCGATCCTCGTAGCCATGGCGGCGAGCGCGCTCGGAACGATCGTCCTCCTCAAGCTCGTGGGTCTCGTCCTGCCGCTCCGCGCCGAGGACGGGCACGCCGTGGATGCGGCGGTCGAGCTTGACGGGATCGTCGTCAAGGAATCCCACGGCGCGGAACCCCGCGCGCGGATTGCGCTGGAGTTCGCGCAGCACGCCCTCGCCGCCGTCTCCGGCGCCCGCGATGAGCAGCGCCTCGGGCCCGGGCGCCGCGCCCTCCCCCGCGGGGCGCAACTGCTCGCGCACGGTGCGAAGGAACCCGAGCGTCGTCCAGACCAAGGGGAACCA
>CAZXSG010000392.1:0-4950 GCA_964643185.1 uncultured Holophagales bacterium | reverse complement strand
GGCCCGGTGTGCGTTGCCTGTATCTCTCCGGCTACACGGCCGACGTCATCGCGCACCACGGCATCCTCGATGCAGATGTTCACCTCCTCCAGAAACCCTTCAGCGTGGCGCGGCTCGCGGAGAAGGTGCGCGAGGTCCTCGACGGAGCCGTTGGGGCTTCCGGGTCGGCGATCCCGATCGTTCGGCGGTAGTGGCGGTCGTGGCGATAGGCGGTGGGAGCGGCGACCTCCGAGCAGGGGTTTGACGCGATCGCGACCCCGCGGTAGGCTCGTGAGTGATGGCTCACTCAGCACTTCGTCGCCGTTGGGAATCGCCGCCCCCCGAGGATACCCCGCCGGGCACGGAACCGCCCAGGTCGCCCGCGGGCGCGGACCCCGACAAGCGAAAGCGCATTCTCGGCGCGGCCGTGCGCACGTTCGGTCGGCGGGGCTTTCACGAGGCCCGCATCGCCGAGATCGCGGCGGCGGCGAAGGTGGCCGAGGGAACGGTCTACCTCTACTTCAAGAACAAAGAAGACCTCCTCGGGGTCGTCTTCGACGAGACCATGGACGACGTCCTCGGCGTGGGCCGTGAGATCGCGCGCGGCGAGGGCTCGGCCTGCGAGCGGCTCGTGAAGCTCGTGGACCTCCACATGTCGTTCCTCGGGAGCGACCGCGAGCTGGCGTCGGTGTTCCAGATCGAGCTGCGGCGGAGCGCGCGCCTCGTGGAGCGCTTCTCGCGCTCGAAGCTCGTGGAGTACTTCCGCATGCTCGAATCGCTGCTCCGCGAGGGCGTGGAGAAGGGCGATTTCCGCAAGGATCTCAACCCGCGCCTCGCCGTGCGGATCATCTTCGGCGCGGCCGACGAGCTGCTCTCCGAGTGGCTCCTGAGCGGCGACACGCGTCCGGCCGCCACGGGTGAAGAGCTCGTCGCGACGCTGCTCCTCGGTTTCGGCTGCGCTCCGGGCGCAACACGGGCGGCGAAGGTCCCCAAGGGAAAGGCGAAATGACGCGCAGCGCGTACATCCTGAGCGGGGCGCGTACCGCGTTCTCGCGCGCGGGCACCGATTTCAAGGACGTCAACGCCGTGGATCTCGGTCGGGCTGCGGTGGTGGAAGCCATCGCGCGCTCGGGCATCACGCCCGAGATGGTCGATCAGGTCATCCTCGGGAACATCGCGACTCCGGTGGACGCGGCCAACATCGCCCGCGTCGTGGCGCTCCGCGCGGGAGTACCCAAGGAGAAGCCCGCGCACTCCGTGTCGCGCAACTGCGCGTCGGGCATCGAGAGCGTCGTGCAGGCCGCGCGCCTCATCCAGACGGGCGAGGCCGAGGTCGTCGTGGCGGGCGGCGTCGAGAACATGACGAAGATCCCGTTCCTCTACCGCGACAGCGTTAAGGACGTGCTCACCGCCGCGGGCATGGCCCGGACGACGGGTGACAGGCTCAAGGCCTTTTCGAAAATGCCGTGGGCCCAGCTTCTGAACCCCGTCATCGGCCTGAAGGAAGGCCTCGGCGATCCCGTCTGCGACCTCAACATGGGAGAGACGGCCGAGATCCTCGCGAAGGAAGGGAAGATCACGCGCGAGCAGCAGGACGCGTTCGCGCTGCGCTCTCATCAGCGGGCCACGGCCAACCGCGCGAAGCTCGCCGAAGAGATCGTCGCCGTGCCCACGCCTCCGAAGTTCGACAAGGTGACGACGCAGGACAACGGCGTGCGCGAGAACCAGACGGCCGAAGCCCTCGCGAAGCTGAAGCCCTTCTTCGACCGGCGCTACGGCAGCGTCACGGCGGGCAACTCCTCACAGATCACCGACGGCGGTGCGGCCGTCGTCGTGGCCTCGGAAGACTTCGTGAAAGCCCACGGACTGCCCGTCCTGGGCCGCATCGCGTCCTGGGGCTTCGCCGGGCTCGAGCCCGAGCGCATGGGCCTCGGCCCGTCGCGGTCCACGCCCGTCGCGCTGAAGAAGGCCGGCCTCTCCATGAGCCAGATCGGGCTCGTGGAGATGAACGAGGCCTTCGCGGCGCAGGTCCTCGCGAACCTCCGCGCGTTCGAGCGGGACCCGGCGCTGGGTGAGATCTCGGAAGACATCCTGAACGTCAACGGCGGCGCGATCGCGCTCGGGCACCCGGTGGGCTGCTCGGGCACCCGGCTCATCCTCACGTTGCTCCTCGAGATGCGCCGCCGCAAGGTCGCGCACGGCCTCGCGACGCTGTGCATCGGCGGGGGCCAGGGCGCGTCGATCATTCTGGAGGCCCGCTGATGGGAAGCAGCATGGAGATCAGCCAGGAGATCGATCTCGCGATCGACCTCCTCGCGCCGACCGGCTCGTTTCACCTCGAGGTCGAGAAGGACGGGCTCGCGACGCTCACGTTCGATATGCCGGGGGAGAAGGCCAACAAGTACTCGACGCCCGTGATGAAAGAGCTCGAGAAGCTCGTCGACGACCTCTCGAAACGCAGCGACATCAAGGCGCTGATCCTGGTTTCGAAGAAGCCCGGCATCTTCATCGCCGGCGCCGACGTCAACGAGCTCGCCGCCGCCACGAAGGACACCGACCCCGAGTTCCTCCTGCGTCCGCAGCGCGTGTTCACGCGGCTCGCGAACCTGCCGTTCATCACCGTGGCCGCCATCGACGGCGCCTGCCTGGGTGGCGGCTGCGAAACCGTGCTCGCGATGGACTACCGGCTCGCGTCCGATTCGAGGAAGGTCCAGATCGGGCTCCCCGAGGTCAAGCTCGGCATCCTGCCGGCCTGGGGCGGCTCGACACGTCTGCCGCGGCTCGTGGGGCTCCCGACGGGCCTCGACCTCCTTCTTGCGGGCAAGGTGCTCGACGGCAAGCGCGCGCTCAAGGCCGGCCTCGTGGACGCCGTGATCCCGGCGCCGATCCTCTACGACCAGGCCCGGAAATTCGCCCGCGAGAAGATCGGAACTCCCAAGCGCGCCAATGCCGGAAAGGGCGGAGGGCCTGCCCGGATCCGTAAAGCCAAGCTCGTCGAGGGGCTTCTCGAGGGGCCGCTCTCGTTCGTCGTCTTCGGCAAGGCGAAGAAGACGGTCCTGAAGGAGACGAAGGGTCGCTACCCCGCGCCGCTCGCGTGCCTCCAGGCCGTGAGGGAAGGCTGGGGCAAGTCCATCGAGTCCGGCTTCGCGGCCGAGGTGCGGAACGTCGCGCCGCTCGTGGGCACGCCGGAGATGAAGCACCTCCTCGGACTCTTCTTCCGCATGGAAGACGTCAAGAAGGAGTCCGGGGTCCCCGGGCATGTGAAGCCGCGCGAGGTCCACCGCGTGGGCGTGCTCGGAGCCGGCGTCATGGGTGGCGGCATCGCGCAGCTCGCGGCGGACAAGGGCTTCCCCGTGCGGATGAAGGATCTCAAGGCGGAGCCGCTGGCCGGTGGGTACGCGGCCGCCGCGAAGATCTGGCTCGAGAAGCTGAAGAAGCGACGCATGACGCGCGCCGAGTTCGCGGGAAAGATGTCGCTCCTCTCGGGCGGCTTCGACTACTCGGGCTTCTCGTTCGCCGAGGTCACGATCGAGGCCGTCGTCGAGAAGCTCGCGATCAAGCAGGCCGTGCTGAAGGAATGGGAGAGCGTCGTCCCCGCGTCGGCGATCTTCGCGTCCAACACGTCGACGCTGCCGATCGGCGAGATCGCGTCGGCCGCAGCGCACCCCGAGCGGGTCGTGGGCATGCACTTCTTCAACCCCGTTTCCAAGATGCCGCTCGTCGAGGTGATCACGGGGCCGCACACCGCGCCCGACGTGACCGCGACGATCTTCGAGCTCGCCAAGAAGATGGGGAAGACGCCCGTCGTCGTGAAGGACGCGCCGGGTTTCCTCGTGAACCGCATCCTCGGACCGTACCTGGCCGAAGCCGGACGCGTGCTCGCCGAGGGAAACGCGATGGAGGCGATCGACGAGGCCCTGCGCGACTTCGGCATGCCGGTCGGCCCCATCGAGCTCCTCGACGACGTGGGCATCGACGTCGCGACGAAGGGCGGCGAGACGCTCTCGGCCGCGTGGCCCGAGCGCATGCCGCTCGACGCCGCGTTCGCGAAGCTCGCGGCCTCCGGACGGCTCGGGCGCAAGACCGGCAAGGGCTTCTACCTCTATCAAGGTGACAAGCGCACGGGTCCGGATGCCAGCGTCTACTCCGAGCTGGGCATTCCGGCCCCCTCGGGCCTCAAGGGGTCCGCTGCGGAGCTCGAAGCCCGGCTGCTCCTGCCCATGGTGAACGAGGCGGCCTTCTGCCTCGCCGAGGGCATCGTCGCGTCGGCGGCGAAGCTGGACCTCGCCATGATCTTCGGCACGGGCTTCCCGCCGTTCCGCGGAGGGCTCACCGCCTACGCCGACACCCTGGGCATCGCGAACGTCGTTTCGGGTCTCGAGCGCCTCGCGGCGCAGCACGGGCCCCGCTTCCGTCCCGCCCCGCTCCTCGTCGAAATGGCGAGCGCGGGGAAGACCTTCAACTGAGGACCGCGAAGGAGCACCCCATGGCATCGGACAACGCCGCCGGCATCACCGGAACCACCACAGAGAACGAATCGTTTCTCAAGGCTCTCTACATGGGCCACATCGAGGACGACCTGCTCTTTCCGTTCCCCGAGCCCGCCCCCGACGTGAAGGAAACGGTCGACGCGTTCGTCGACGCCTGCAAGGACTTCTACGCCGCCAACGTCGACAGCGTGAAGATCGACGCCGAGCACTTCTTCCCGCGGGACGTCGTGGCCGGCTTCGGCGCTCTGGGCGCGATGGGCATGACGATTCCCGAGGAGTACGGCGGCGCCGGCTTCGGCGCGACGGCCTACTGCCGCACGATGGAGCAGATCGGGCCGCTGGATTCCTCGGCCGCGATCGTCATCGGCGCGCACCAGTCGATCGGGCTCAAGCCGCTCCTCCTGTTCGGCACCGACGAGCAGAAGCAGAAATGGCTCCCCGACCTCGCGAGCGGAAAGATCGTCGCCGCGTTCTGTCTCAC
>CAZXSG010000391.1:0-4951 GCA_964643185.1 uncultured Holophagales bacterium | reverse complement strand
ACTTCGTGCCGTTCACGAAGGCCCAGATCGAGACGACGGTGAAGCTCCTGGGCGGGCTCGTGGCACAGCTCGACGTGAAGGCGCCGTTCATTGCCGGGCACCAGCACATCGCGCCGGGCCGCAAGCCCGATCCGGGCGAGTTCTTCCCGTGGAACGACATCGTGCGGCGCGGCCTCGAGCTGGCCGAGAAGCTGAAACCCCTGGTTCCCCCGGCGCCCGAATCCCTCGAATAGAGGGGTTGTTCCCCGGGTTTCAACGCGTTACGCTTTGCGGAATCGTCCCTAGGAGGCCTGCCCGTGGTGCCACGCCCCCCGCGCGCTCTGGTCGACTCCGCCACGTTCTCCCTGTTCGTCGAGAACCTGCGCGAGGGCCTCTGCCTCGCCAAGCCGGGCGGCGAGATCCTCGACGCCAACCCGGCGTTCCTCGAGCTCTTCGGCGTGAGGCGCCGCGAGGATCTGCCCGCGAGCGACGCGGCGCGCCTCCTCGAGCTGTGCGAGGAGCGCGAGCTGAGCACGATCTTCCAGGCCACCTCGGCCGTCTCGGGCTTCGAGTTCGAGATCCAGCGTGCCGACGGCGAGCCCCGCACCGTGCTCGTCACCGTGGTGCGCGAGGGGGGCGAGGGACAGTCACTGTTCCACCTCATCGTGTTCGACGTCTCGGAGCGGAAGAGGCTCGAGAACGAGCTGCAGCGCCAGGCCCTGAGGGATCCGCTGACCGGCTGCTACAACCGGCGGTTCCTGGCCCAGCGGGCGCTCGAGCTGGAGGGCACGGCCACGAGCTGGGGCGCCATCGTCGTCGACGTGGACGGCTTCACGAGCTTCAACCTCGAGCACGGCGACGTGCGGGGCGACCGCGAGCTGACGCGCCTCTCGCGCTTCCTCCTCCGCGCGACGCGCGCTCACGAGAGCGTGGTGCGCATCGGCGACGACGAATTCCTGCTGCTCCTCTCGGATGCCGACGAGCGCGCCACGGAGATCGTGGCCGACCGGCTGAGGCTCGCGGCCGCCCGCGAAGAGGTGCTGCCGTTCTCCCTGGGCTACGCGTTCCGGATCGACGACGAGAGCGTGCTCTCCACGCTGGACCGCGCCGAGGCGCGTCTCCAGACGGTGAAGCTCACGCCCTCGGGAGCGCGCCGAAAGATCCGCGAAACCGCCCTCGCCGCGCGGTAGGCCCCTGCCCCCTCAGACGTTGAACTTGAAGTGGAGGACGTCGCCGTCCTTCACGATGTATTCCTTGCCCTCCTGACGCACGACACCGGCCTCCTTCGCGGGAGCCATCGAGCCGTACTTCACGAGGTCGTCGTAGGAGATCGTCTCGGCCTTGATGAAGCCGCGCTCGAAGTCGGTATGGATGACGCCGGCCGCCTTGGGCGCGGTGTCGCCCTCGTGGATCGTCCACGCGCGCACTTCCTTCTCGCCCGCCGTGAAGTACGTGCGGAGCCCGAGCAGGTGGTAAACAGCGCGAATGAGGCGGCCCACGCCGCTCTCTTCCACGCCCAGCGACTGGAGGTACTCCTTCGCGTCGGCCTCGGGCAGCTCGGCCAGCTCGGCCTCGATCTGCGCGGAGATGGGCACGCACTCGCAGCCGTGGTGCGTGGCCGCGTACTCGCGCACCTTCTTCACGAGCGGCTGCTCGTCGGCGCCCGCGAGCTCGCTCTCGGCCACGTTCGCGGCGAAGAGCGTGGGCTTCATGGTCATGAGGAAGAAGGGCCGGGCCGTCTCGCGCTCCTCTTCGGTGAGAACGCAGGTGAGCGCGGGCTTCCCCTCGTTGAGGTGCGGTACGAGCTTCTCGGCCACCGCGATCTGGACCTGCGATTCCTTGTTGCCGCCGCGCGCCGTCTTCTCGAGCCGGTCCTTCTGCTTGAGCAGCGAGTCGAGGTCGGCGAGCACCAGCTCGGTCATGATCGTCTCGATGTCGGCGATGGGGTCGAGATGCTCGGACACGTGGACGATGTCGCGGTTCTCGAAGCAGCGCACGACCTGCACGATCGCGTCCACCTCGCGGATGTGGGAGAGGAACTTGTTGCCGAGCCCCTCGCCCTGCGCCGCGCCCTTCACGAGCCCGGCGATGTCGACGATCTCGAGCGACGCCGGGATCACGACGTTGGTCTTCGAGATCTTCCGCAGCGGCTCGAGCCGGTCGTCGGGCACGGTCACCATGCCCACGTTGGGCTCGATGGTGCAGAACGGGTAGTTGGCCGATTCGGCCTTGCGGGTCTTGGTGAGGGCGTTGAAGAGCGTGGACTTCCCGACGTTGGGGAGGCCGACGATTCCGGCTCGGAGCATGGGTTGTTTCCTTCTTCGGGTTTCGCGGCCTTTTTCGGGGAGAACCTGGCCGGCGGGACGCGGAGTGTACGGCCGGTGCCTAGAATCGGCGCGTGCCCCTCCGAGCGCTGCTCCTTCTGTGCGTCCTGGCCACCGGCCTCGGCGCCGAGGAACCAGACCCCGTCGCGCACGCGCGCCTCGCCTTCCGGCTGCACACCGGCAAGGACGGCCTGCCCCAGAACTCCATCACCGCGCTCCACCAGGACCGCCGCGGCACCGTGTGGGCCGGCACCGAGGACGGCGTGGCGTACTCCAACGGCCGCACCTTCACCCGCGTCATGCTGCCCAACCCCAAGGCCTCGACGTTCATCCGCACGATCCTCGAGAGGCGCGACGGGAGCCTCTGCTTCGGGCGCCAGGGCGGCGGCCTCTCCTGCCTCTCGAACGGGCTCTTCACCACGTTCGACACCTCGAACGGCCTGCCGAGCGACCTCGTGCTCTCGGCGGTGGAGTTCCCGGGGCTCGGGGGCGAGAACGCGCTCTGGGTGGGCACCGAGGCCGGTCTTGTCGTTTACGAAGGGGATCGTCACACGCTCTTCACGAAGGCCGAGGGTCTGCCGCACGACGGCGTCTGGTGCCTCTCGGTGCTCGAGGGCGAAGCCGGCGAGCGCGTGCTCTTCGCCGGCACCCGCGGCGGCCTGGCGCGCTACCGAAACGGCCGCTTCGAGACGGTTCCGCTTCCGGTCGGAACGCCGTCGATCCTGTCGCTCCTGCAGACGAAGGACGCGGCCGGCTTGCGCACGCTCTGGGTGGGGACCTCTGGCGCCGGCCTCGTGCGCATCACGGACGGCACGGAGCGGGTCTACTCCACGAAGACCGGCTGGCCCAACGACTTCGTGTGGTGCCTCCTCGAAGCGCACCCGAAGGAGGGAGAGACCGTCTGGGCCGGAACGCTCGGCGGCGGCCTCGTCGCGCTGCGCGGAGACGACGTCGACGACTTCACAGTTCACGCCAAGGGCTCGGGCCTTCCGACCACCGGAATCCTGAGCCTCTACGAAACGCGCACGCGGAGCGGCACGAGCACGCTCTGGGTGGGCTTCGAGGGCGGCGGCCTCGCCCAGGTTTCGCCGTCCGGCTGGCGCAGCCTCACCTCGCGCGAGTCGGGCCTGCCCGACGGACCGGTGATGAGCTTCGCCGAGACGCTCTCGGGCAAGGCGCTCTGGATCGGCACGTACGGCGCCGGCCTCGCGCGCTTCGAGGGGGGCACGGTCACGACCTTCACGAAAGAGACGGGCCTCCCTCACGACGGCGTGTGGTGCCTCGCGCCTTCGCGCTTCGGCCCCGGCGAGAGGCTCTGGGCCGGTACGTACGGCGGCGGACTGCTGCTCATCGAGAACGGGCGCATCCGGAACTTCCGCACGCGGGACGGGCTCGCGAACGATCAGGTCTACAGCGTGCACGAGAGCGTGGACGACGCGGGCCGGCCGATCGTCTACGCGGGCACGAACGGCGGAGGCCTCTCGATCTGGGACGGCACGCGCTTCACCACGCTGAGCAAGGCGCAGGGCGGGCTCCCGAACGACGTCGTGTGGGACGTGGTGGAGACGAAGGACGCGAACGGCGCGAAGAGCCTCTGGGTGGCCACCGAAGGCGGCGGGATCGGACGCCTCACGAACGGCCAATGGACGATCTGGAATCGAGCCTCGGGTCTCCCCGCGAACGTCGTCTACGGCCTCCACCTCTCGCGTGGGAAGGACGGCGTGAGCACGCTGTGGGCCGGCACCACGGCCGGCGCGGCCTACGCGCGCTTGGACGGCCGGACCATCGCGTGGACGACGCTCAACGAGGCGTCCCGGCCGGCCCTCCCGAATTCCGTCGTCTACGGCATCCAGGAAGACCGAGCCGGGCGCTTCTACCTCTTCACGAACAAGGGAGTCTCCCAGCTCACCCCGCGCGAGCCGACGAAGGAGGACCCCGCGGCCTTCACGCTGCGGCACTTCACCGAGGGCGACGGGCTCCCCTCCGACGAATGCAACGTGGGTGCGTCGCTCGTGGACACGCGCGGCCGCATCTTCGCGGGCACGCTCTCGGGCGTCGCGTTCTTCGATCCCGCGTCCGAGGAGATCGACACGGCCGAGAAACCGCTCCTCTTCGAGAGCGCCAGCGCCGCGCGCGCGAACGGTACGTTCCTGAGCCTCCCCGCCGACGACCTGCCGCACGACGTGCGCGACCTGCGCTTCGCGTTCTCGCTGCTGTCGTTCACGCGACCCGAGGACACGCGTTACCGCACGCGGCTGGATCCCATCGACCGCCTGCCCTCGGACTGGACAGCGGAGTGGAAGCGGGAATACCCCACGCTGCCCGGCGGCCGCTACCTGCTCGAGGTGTGGGGCCGCGATTCGGCCGGCAACGTCTCGGGCCCCGTCTCCATGGCCTTCCGCATCCGCACCGCGCCGTGGCTCACCTGGTGGGCGTTCACGCTCTACGCGCTCTGTGCCGCGGGGCTCGTCGCGAGCGGTGTGAGACTGCGCTTCCGCGCGCTCTCGCGGAGAACGCAGACGCTCGAGCGCGCCGTGGCCGACCGCACGGCCGCCATTCGCGACGCGCTCGAGAAGGTGCGCTCGTCGGAGCGGCTGGCCCTCGCGAAGGAGGAGGAGGCCCTCGAGGCGAGCCGCGCCAAGAGCGCG
>CAZXSG010000390.1:0-4956 GCA_964643185.1 uncultured Holophagales bacterium | reverse complement strand
GCCTAGGAGCACCAGGTCGATGATCTGCCGGTAGAAGGGCACCCCCGAGGACGCGTCCAGACGGAACGCGAACTCGGCGGGGTCCCCCGATTCCATCGTTCGCATCGCAATTCCTGCCTCCTTTGCCGTTTTGTACTAGTCAACTAGTACACTGGCAATATAGGCCGCGATCGACGGACGTCAAGGGTCGAAGTGATTTCTTCGATGTCGGGCGAACGTGGGCTAGGAGTTCTTGGAGGGCGCTTCGACGGGGGCGCCGCAGCCGTTACCGTTCGCGCCCCGACGGACCTTGACGATGCTGTCGAGGATCATCAGGAAGGCGCCCTGCTGCTGGGACTCCGTCTTGTTGATCACTGCGAGGCAGTCGCCCGCGGGGAAGAGGCGGTGCAGCTCGTCGGCATCCCGGCCCGAAAGGATCACGATGCGCTTGCAGGGCACGCCGCGATCCTTGGCGATCGCCGCGAGCTTCTTGCCGTCCATGACGGGCATCTCGAGATCGATCAGGAGGAGATCGATCGAGGGGTCGAACTTCGGAATCGCCTGGAGCGGGTCCTGGTAGGTTTCGAGCGAAACCCGCGAACCGTAGCGGCAGGTGAGCACCGCCCGCCAGCTCTCGGCATACAGACCCGAGTCGTCCACCAGGACGATCCTGCGGGTCGGCTCGGTCGGGGGAATGGGGAGAGGGGAGTCCACGGCGGTTGTTGCCAGGGCCACGTTCGACATCTTAGCTCCGTTTCCCGAAGCGGGGGGAGCGGAAGACCTGGCGGCCTCCTACGAAGGTGACAACGACGGCGCCCTGAAAAGTCTTCCCGAGGAACGGAGTATTCCGGCACCTGCTTTGGATCTGATCGGCCACGAACACGGTGGGCGCGCTCGTCGAGAAGAGAACGACATCGGCCGGCGCGCCCTCGGCGAGCGTCCCGCCGGGCAGCCCGAGGAGCCGGGCCGGTGCGGCCGTGAGGGCCTCCACGAGCCGGGAGAGCGGGACGCGGCCGGTGGCGACGAGCGCGTCGAGGAGAACGGGCAGAGCCGTCTCGAAGCCGATCGCGCCGAACGGGGCATCCGCGAACTCGAGAGCCAGCTCGTCCTCGTGATTCGGCGTGTGGCCGGTGCTGATCGCGTCGATCGTGCCGTCCAGGAGCCCTTCGACGAGCGCCTCGCGATCGGCCGCCTCCCGGAGCGGCGGGCTCATCTTGAAGCGGGTGTCGTAGGCGCTGCGCACGGCGTCCTCGTCGGTCAGCACGAGGTGATGCGGCGTGACCGAGGCCGACACGGGAGCTCCTGCAGCCTTGAAGGAACGCAGCGTCGCGACGCTGGCGCGCGCCGAGACCTGCGCGACGTGCAGCCGGGCGCGCGTGAGCGCCGAGAGCGAAGCGTCGCGGAAGATCGCCGAGGTCTCGGCGACGGCGGGCATGCCGGCGAGACCCAGGCGCGTGGCCTGCCAGCCCTCGTGGAACACCCCGCCCGCGAGGAGCCACGGATCCTCCGCGTGCACCACGACCGGCAGATCGAACATCGAGGCGTACTCGAGCGCGCGGCGCACGAGGTTGCCGTTGGCGACGGCGCGCGGCGAATCACTGAGCGCCACGATGCCCTCGTGCTTCATCGAGCCGATCTCGGCGAGCTCGACGCCCTTGCGGCCGCGGGAGAGCGCGCCGTAGGGGTGGACCCGCACGACGGCCGTCTCGCGGATGCGGCGCACGACGAACGCCGCCGCGGCCGCGTCGTCGACGATGGGATCGGTATCGGGCAGGGCGCACACGGTGGTGAAGCCCCCGGCCGCGGCCGCGCGCGTGCCCGAGGCGATCGTCTCCTCGTGCTCGCGGCCCGGCTCGCGAAGGTGAGCGTGGAGGTCCACGAAGCCCGGGGCGACCACGAGCCCCTCGGCGTCGAGGGTCTCGGCGAAGCGCCCGGGAGCCAGGCGCTCCCCCACCTTCACGATGAGGCCGTCCTCGACGAGGACGTCCAGCACGGCATCGAGGCCGCGGGCGGGATCCACGACGCGCCCGCCGCGAATCAAGAGCGCGCCGGAGGCGGCTCTCGGCCCGGAGGGCTGACCAAACAGGAGCGCGCCGGAGGCGTTTCCCGGCCCGGAGGGCTGAACGAACCCGAGCACGCGGGGCTCATTCGTCATGGCTGGCTCCGATGAGGAGATAGAGCACCGCCATGCGCACCGCGACGCCGTTCTCCACCTGGTCGAGGATGACGGAGCCCGGCCCGTCGGCGACCTTCGAGTCGATCTCGACGCCGCGGTTCATGGGACCCGGGTGCATCACGATGGCGTCCTTCTGCGCGAGCCGCCGCCGCTCGGGCGAGAGGCCGAAGTGGTCGTAGTACTCGCGGTCGCTGGGAAAGCCGAGGCCCCCACCGCGCTCCTTCTGGACGCGCAGCATCATGATCACGTCGGCCCCGTCGACCGCCTCCTCGATGCGCGTCGTGATCTTCACGCCCCACCGCTCGGCCTCCGCCGGGAGGAGCGTGCGCGGCCCGCAGAGCCGCACCTCGGCTCCCATGCGGGGCAGGAGCGCGAGGTTCGAACGGGCGACGCGGCTGTGGGCCACGTCGCCGCAGATCGCGACGCGCAGCCCGGCGAGCCGGCCCTTGGCGCGACGGATGGTGAATGCGTCGAGGAGCGCCTGCGTGGGATGCGCGTGCGTGCCGTCGCCGGCGTTGATCACGGCGCACGGCAGGGCCCGCGCGAGGAGGTGCGGCGCGCCGGACCGGCCGTGCCTCATGACGATCGCATCCGGGGCCATGGCCATGAGGTTCCGGCCCGTGTCGAGGAGCGTCTCGCCCTTGGCGGCCGAGGTCCCCGCCTGGGAGAGCGAGATGGAATCGGCCGAGAGCCTTCGCTCGGCGATCTCGAACGAGAACCGCGTGCGCGTGGAGTTCTCGTAGAAGAGGTTCGCCACGAGCTTGCCGCGCAGCGTGGGGACCTTCTTGATCGGCCGCAGGTTGATCTCGCGCATCGTTTCGGCCGTGTCGAGGACGAGCGCGATCTCACCCGGCGTGAGCGATTCGATGTCGAGGAGATCCTTCCGGGAAAGGTTGGCTGCCGCGCTCACGGGCGCCGCGTCGGCTTTCTTCGGGCCTCCGCTCAAGCGGTCAGCGCGACTTGCCAGCGCTCTTCTTGGGCGCGGCCTTCTTCGCAGACGCCTTGGCAGCCTTCTTGGCGGGCTGCTTCTTCGCCGGCTTCCTGGAGGGCTTCTTCACCGCAGCCGGCTCGCGGTCGAGCAGCCACACGTCGTCGATGCCGTCGGTCTCCTCGAACGTCACCGAGACGATCTCGGTGGTCGAGGTCGAGATGCGCTTGCCGAAGAACTGCGCCTCGATGGGCAGCTCGCGGCGGCCGCGGTCGACGAGGACGGCGAGGAGGATGCGGCGGGGGCGTCCGTGATCGAGGATGGCGTCGATCGCGGCCCGCACCGTGCGGCCCGTGAAGAGCACGTCGTCGCAGAGGACGATGGTCTTGTCCTCCACCGCGAACGAGATCTCCGTGCGCTTGAGCTGCGGCGTCGCCGCGACGGTCGAGAGGTCGTCGCGATAGAGCGTGATGTCGAGGAGGCCCACCGGGACCTTCACCTTCGTCGACTTCGCGATCGCGGCGGAGAGGCGCTGAGCGAGCGGCACGCCGCGGGTGCGGATGCCGATGAGGCCGAAGCCCTCGGTCCCGCCCACGGTGTCCACGATCTCGAGAGCCATGCGGTTGATGGCGCGGGCAACGTGCCCCGCGTCCATGAGACGGACTTTCCGGAAGGTACCTGCGGCTTCACCCATTGCGGCGCGCACACTACTCACGACCTCCCGGCGCGTCAAACGACTCCCTACAATCGCGCCCGCCGTGCAGGTCGCCGACTTCGACTTCCACCTCCCCGAGGACGCCATCGCGCAGCGCCCCGCGCCGCGTGGCACGGCGAAGCTCCTGCACCTCGACCGCGTCACGGGCGCTCTGCGGCACCTTTCGGCGAGCGACCTGCCTTCGCTCCTGCGGCCCGGTGACGTCCTCGTGGTGAACGACACGACGGTGATCCCGGCGCGCCTCTTCGGCCTCGACGAAACCGGCCGGCGCCTCGAGATCCTCCTCGTGCGGCGGCTCGCGGACACGAATCAGGAGACCTGGGAGTGCCTCGCGAGACCCGGCCGCCACGCGCGTCCCGGCCGCGTGCTGCGTTTTCCGGAAGGGCTGACGGGAACGGTCGAGGAGAAGACCGACGCGGGGCGATATCGGGTTCGCTTCGAGGGCGCGGCCCTCGATGCCGTGCTCGAGGCCGCAGGCTCCGCGCCGCTGCCGCCGTACATCAAGCGGCCCGGCGGCGTCGCCGACGCCCGGGACGGCGAGGACTACCAGACGGTCTACGCGAGAGAGCCGGGCGCGATCGCGGCCCCCACCGCGGGGCTCCACTTCACGGACGAGCTCCTCGAAAGGGTGAAAGCGCTCGGCGTGAGCGTCGCGCCCGTGACGCTCCACGTGGGCCTCGGAACGTTCCGGCCCGTGAAGTCCGAGCTCGTCGCGGACCACGTGATGGACGAGGAGCAGGCCCACGTGCCCGAGGAAACGGCCCGACTCGTGAACGCAGCGAGGCGGGAGGGGCGCCGGGTCGTGGCCGTGGGCACCACCTCGACGCGCACGCTGGAGGCCGCCGCGCGGGCGGGCGGCGGAACGGTGCTCGCGGGCCCGCTCGCGACGCGGCTCTTTCTCGTGCCCGGAGCGGAGTTCCTCGCCGTGGACGCGCTCCTCACGAACTTCCATCTCCCCCGCTCCACGCTGGTGATGCTCGTCTCGGCGTTCGCGGGGCGGGAGAACGTCCTCGCGGCGTACCGGGAGGCCGTCGGGCACGGGTACCGGTTCTTCAGCTACGGCGACGCCATGTTCATCAGTTGAGGCCGGGTTCCTACAATGCGCCCCGTGGCTGCCAGAGAAGAGAGAGTCGAGAGAGTCGAGAGCGTCGGAGTCCT
>CAZXSG010000389.1:0-4958 GCA_964643185.1 uncultured Holophagales bacterium | reverse complement strand
TATCACCTGACGCTGCTCGTGGAGTCGCCGCAGGGCTACAAGATCCTCACGAAGCTCGTTTCCGAGGCCTACATTTCCGGCTTCTACTACAAGCCCCGGATGGACTTCGAGCTGATCGAGAAGTACCACGAGGGGCTCATCGCGCTCTCGGGCTGTCTCAACAGTGAAGTCTCGCGCAAGCTGAGCGCCGGCGACTACGAGGGCGCCAAGCGCACGGCCTACAGGTACCGCGACCTCTTCGGAAAGGACCGCTATTTCATCGAGGTCATGGACCACGGTCTGCCCGAACAGAGGAAGATCCTGCCGGATCTCTTCCGGCTGTCGAAGGAGACGGGCATTCCGCCGGTCGCCACGAACGATTCGCACTACCTGACCCGCGAGGACGCGCCGGCGCAGGACGTTCTCCTGTGCATCGGCATGGGCAAGACGCTCGACGATCAGAAGCGGATGAAGTTCTACAACTCGGAGTTCTTCGTGAAGAACGCCGACGAGATGAACGAGACGTTCGCGCCGTGGACGCTCGAAGCCGTGACGAACACGGTCGCGATCGCCGATCGCGTGGCCAAGGGCGTCATCGAGGACACGACCCTCCAGATCCCGACGTATCCGATCCCCGAGGGCTACTCCGACGATCAGGCGTATATCGAAGCGCTCACGCGGGCGGGTCTCGAGATGCGACTGTTGAAGCTCCAGCCCGCCTTCGAATCGGGCTTCATGAAATACCCGCGGAAGGACTACGACACGCGCCTCGAATGGGAGACGGGTGTCATCCGGAAGATGGGGTTGTCGAGCTACTTCCTCATCGTGTGGGATTTCATCAAGTTCGCAAAGGACAGCGGCATACCCGTCGGGCCCGGACGAGGCAGTGCGGCCGGCTCCCTCGTCGCGTGGACGCTCGGCATCACCGACGTCGATCCGCTCCAGTACGACCTCCTCTTCGAGCGCTTCCTCAATCCCGAGCGCGTCTCGATGCCCGACATCGACGTCGACCTCTGTGAGCGCCGTCGCGGCGAGGTGATCGAGTACGTCAAGAAGAAGTACGGACGCGAGAACGTGGGTCAGATCATCACGTTCAACTCCATGAAGGCGCGTGCCGTCATCCGGGACGTCGGTCGTGTTCTGGGCGTGCCGCTCTCCGAGGTGGACAAGCTCTCGAAGATGATCCCGGCCAACCCGGGAAAGCCGACGACGCTCGCCGAGGCCCGACGCGACGTGAAGGAGCTGCAGGAGGCCCTGAAAGGCAGCGCGCAGTACCGGAACCTCTTCGATCTCGCCGAGCGGCTCGAAGGCGTTTCACGCCACGCGGGCGTCCATGCCGCGGGCGTCCTCATCGCGCCGAAGCCGCTCGTGGAGTTCCTGCCCCTCTACCGGAACAACAACGACGAAATCACCACGCAGTACGAGATGAAGTCCGTCGACAAGATGGGACTTCTGAAGATGGACTTCCTGGGCCTCATCACGCTCACCATCCTCGACGATGCCTGTAAGCACGTCGCAAGGCGGCTCGGGAAGCCACCGGTTCTCGAGGACATTCCCCTCGATGACCCGGACACGTTCCGTCTGTTCGCCGAAGGGCGTACAGACGCCGTGTTCCAGTTCGAGTCGTCGGGCATGCGCGACCTTCTGCGCCGCGTGCAGCCGACGGTCTTCGACGATCTCTGTGCGCTCAACGCTCTGTACCGTCCCGGAGCGCTCGATGCCGGCACGGTCGAGGTGTACATCGAGAGACGGCGGGGAAAGAAGTTCGAGTACCCGCTCCCGCAGCTCGAGCCGATCCTGAAGGATACGCATGGCGTCCTCGTGTACCAGGAGCAGGTCATGCTCGCGGCACGCGCGGTCGCGGGCTACTCCCCGGGCGAGGCCGACAAGCTCCGCAAGGCCATCGGGAAGAAGGACGACGTCCTCCTGAAGGCCGAAGGGGAGAAGTTCCTCAAGATGGCCGCGGCCATGGGCACTCCCGTCAAGAAGGCGGAGGAGCTGTGGGCGCTCATCCTGCCTTTCGGACGCTACGGCTTCAACAAGTCGCATTCGGTCGTCTATGCGCTGCTCGCGTATCGCACGGCCTGGATGAAAGTGCACTACCCGGTGGAGTTCATGGCGGCGGTGCTCACGGCCGCGTCGAGCAAGAGCGACGAGGTCGTGAAGTACGTGAACGCCTGCCGGGAGATGAAAATCGCCGTCCTGCCGCCGGACGTGAACATCTCAGACCTGTACTTCACGCCGGACAACGGCGCGATCCGCTTCGGGCTCGGCGCGGTGAAGGGGGTGGGGGAGGGCGCCGTGTCCTCGATCCTCAGCGCGCGCACGGCCGACGGTCCGTTCGTTTCGTTCACCGACCTCTGCTGCCGGATCGACCTTCGTCTCAACAACAGGAAGGTCCTCGAGACCCTGATCCGCTCCGGAGCCTTCGACCGCTTCGGCCGATCGCGGGCTTCTCTTTCCGCGGGCCTCGACAGCGCCATCGACATCGCGGCGGCCGAACGAGATGCGGCCGCGTCGCCTCAGAGCCTGCTCTTCGACGAGCCGATCTCGAAGGACCACGCCGACGGCTTTCCCGAGCTGCCCGAGTGGCCCTTCGAGGAGAAGATCCAGCACGAGAAGGAGACCCTCGGGTTCTTCCTCACGGGCCACCCCCTCGAGCGATGGCGCGACGAGCTCGCACTCTTCGGCGACGTCACCGCCGAGACGGCCCACGAGCACGTGGACGAAAACGTGCGTATCGTGGGCCTCATCGGCGCGATCAAGAAGAACCAGATCAAGAAGGGGCAGAACGAAGGCAAGACCATGGCGAAGCTGACGCTCGACGACCTCACCGGGTCTGTACCCGTGACCGTCTTCGCCTCGCTGTACGAGAAGGTCGCGTCCTGGCTGGAAGGGGGCCGCCCGATCCTCGTTTCGGGAATCGTCCGGGCCGCGATGGCTCCGGGTGCCTCCGACGGGGCCGAGGAGGGTTCACCCGTGCAGGTGGAGATCATCGCGAGGGAAATTCAGCAGCTGGATGGAATTCGCGAAGAGAAGACGCGTGAGATTCGCCTCATGGCGCCGCTTCCCGAGACGACGGACGACGTCTTTCAGAGCGTGAAGAGGCTCCTCGAATCCTCGCCGGGGTCGACGCCCGTCTCCCTCTCCGTCACCAGGCCCGGAGGCTACGAAGCTCGATTCAACCTCCCGTCGAAATACGCAGTGCGTCCCTCGACGATGCTCACGGACGGCCTCGAAAAGCTCCTGGGGCCGCGCTCTGTTCGGTACGTCTATGCGTGAGAAGTTCGGCCGGTCCCTCCTGTCGTTCTGGGTCGCCGTGACCGTTTGTGCCGCGATCGCGTTCGTTTGGCCGGTTGGCTCCCGAGCGCCCGCCCAGCAGCCCTCGAGCGTTTTCGATGTGACCCCGACGCCACGGCCACCGGGTCCCGCCCGGCTCATCGCGACGCTCATCCTCTCCCAAGGGGACGCCGGAGACCGGACGGCCCTCTTCGAGGACGGAACCCTCATTCATGCGGCGCGTTTCCGGGAACGAACGGTCACGAGCCGCAAGCGGCTGACGTCGAACGAAACGGACGTCATCCGCCACATCTGCGAGGCGTCGCGTGAGGCCTGGGAGCCGTCCAACGAGTTCCGGTCGACCGTGTTCGCGCCCGGCATCGAACCGCGAATTCTGACCATCGAGGTGGGGGAGAGCGTCTTCTCGCCCCCCCGCTCGTTTCAGGCGGACGACCTCCGGCAGATACCCCTTGCGCTGGGCCGGATCCGCGGCGCGCTCCTCGACCTGCGAGAGCGGTTCTATTCGAAAAGGGTCGACGAGCCGTGGGACGCGGCCCTGCCCAAGGGTGGCGAGATCCTCCGCCGGCGATTCGACGGCCGGCTGTTTCTCGTGGCCCGCAACAACGAGTTCGACGACGGTGTCGAGCTCGAGGATCGCGATGGTCTGTACCGGCTCAAGCTCACGAAGGCCGAGGTGACGAGCCAGTTCGCGCCTCCGGGCACGGACACGTCCACCGGGAATCCCAACACGGGGCTCCCGGCCCCATTTCTGGAAGCAGTCCCACGTTGATCCGGATCACGTCGGGTGAGCTGCGCAGTCGCCGCATCGAGGTTCCTCGGGGGATTCGACCCACGACCGAAATGGTCCGTAAGGCGCTCTTCGACATCCTCGGCGACCGGGTGGAGGGCGCCCTCTTCGCCGACGCCGCGGCGGGATCCGGCGCGGTCGGGATCGAGGCGTTGTCCCGCGGCGCGAAACACACGGTTTTCGTCGAGAAGGATCGCCGGGCCGCCGCGGTCCTCAATCGGAACCTCGCCGCCCTGGGGCTCGAGTCCCGGTCAACCGTGTCTCTCATGGACGTCTCCGGGTTCGTCCGGCTGCCGAGCGTCCTCTTCGACATCGCATTCTTCGATCCGCCCTATGGCGACCCCTCCGCGAGCGCGGTTCCCGACCTCCTCGAAAAGCTCGGGCCGAAAGGCGTCCTGGTTTTCGAGACGGGATCCGGGGGCGGCGCCGAGGCTCCTCCGGGCTTCGAGGCGAGCGTTCGGCGATACGGCGAAACCAGACTCATTTTCTTCGAGCGTCCTCGGCCGTTGACCGGGGACGCTCCGGCTTCGTAGGATCACCGGATCGTCCGTCCCATGTCGAGGGCGATTCAAGGTACATAAGAACCAACTCGAAAGGGACCACATGTCTCAGCCGCGCACCCTGTTCACGTCGGAGTCGGTGACCGAAGGTCACCCGGACAAGATCGCCGATCAGATCTCCGACGCCATCCTCGACGCCATCCTTCGCGACGATCCCGCCGGCCGGGTGGCCTGCGAGACCCTCGTGACCACGGGTATGGCGTTCATCTCGGGCGAGATCACGACGAAGACCTACGTGGACTTCCCGGAGATCGTCCGCAAGACGATCCGGGACGTGGGCTACACCCGCGCCAAGGACGGGTGCGACGACCAGACCTGCGCCGTCATCTCCT
>CAZXSG010000388.1:0-4970 GCA_964643185.1 uncultured Holophagales bacterium | reverse complement strand
GTTCGACCTACCCTGCTCGCATGGGAGCCACGGAACGGTGAGAGACCTCCCGGAAGAGGAGTTGACACGTCGTCGGACGTGGGTCAATCAGCGCCTGGGACCATTCCTCCGCGCCGGACTGTTGGCCATAACGTTCTCAGCCGTCGGGATCATCTTGCTCATCGACGGGGACGCTCTGGCGCTAGCGCTACTGATGGTTTCGTGCGGCGTCGCGCTCTGGGTGATCGCAATCATGGATCTGAGGTCGCGTTGATCGCCCCGATGAGCAGCTTCACGTTGCCGAGCATCGCGACGAAGCTCGTCTGGAACGCCTTCTCGGTCTCGGTGCGCGTGGGATACGCGGAGTTCGCGAAGAGAGCGTCGATCGCGGGACCCAGCCTCTCCACCGCGGCCGCGTCGCGGGCCTTCACCCACACCATGAAGACCTGCCCCGCGAACCGCGGGAACTTCTCGTCGAGGTACCGGCGGTCGAAGAACAGCGCCGCGGAGGGGCCGCCCGGCAACCGGTAGATCCCGCGCACCGTGAGCTCGAGATCGATGGGAAAGATGTCCCCTTGAAGGACGATGCGGTCCCCGACCTTCCAGCCGAAGTTCTTGGCGACGTTCATGCCCACGATGCAGCCCGTGCGGTCGGAGAGCCAGTCGGCCGTGGAGCCCGAGAGCATCTCGAGATCGTCGTAGACCTTCAGGAGGTTCCCGGGCTCCACCGCGAACCGCACGAACGTGTTGCGCGCACCGCCGTCCTTGTACTTGCCGCCGAAGAAGTTGAAATTCGTCACCGCCTCGACGCCGTCGAGGCCCGCGATCTGCTGCTGGTACGCGCGCGGGAACAGCGTCGCGAGCGAGACGCGATGCCGGGTGACGAGCCGGAACATGCCCTGCGTCCCCGCCTTGTCCGGCGAGTCGAGCGCATGCAGGAACGTCCCCATGAAGCAGATCGCGAGGAGCGGCAGCAATATCGAGCCCAGCGTGAGAAACGTCCGCGTCTTCTTGCGGAGGACGTTCTTCCAGATGAGCGGGAGCAGCTTCATATTCTCGGGGTTTCTCGATCCCCCGAACCCCACCGGGGAACCCGCGGGCCGGAGAAGAGCTTACGCCGCCCGGACGAAGTCCTCGAACCGCGACGGCATCCGGAACACGCGCCCGTGCTCCTCGAGAGCCCTCACGCGCCCTTCGTTGAAGGAGCGGGTCATCGCGACGTACAACGACGCGGCGCTCGCGGAGAACCCGGCCTCGACGAGCGCGGCGACCATGTCCGCGTCGGGAAGCCTCACGTAGGCGAGATCGGGCCGGCCGAGGGACTCGCCCAGGATGCGCGTGGCCTCGGGGAACGAGAGATCGCGCGGGCCGAGGAGCTGACGGACCGTGAAGCCCGAGACGGGCCCCTCGAGCAGCGCGGACGCGGCCTCCGCGGCCACGTCCGTCGCCGCGATCATGGGCAGCTCGACGCCGGGGTCCACGGAGTCGGCGTACACGCCGATCCGCTCGACGAGCGCGGGCGCGGCCTCGAAGTTCTCGAAGAACGCGCCGGGCCGGAGGACGACGATGTCGACGCCCTCGTTCGCGAGCGCGCGAAGCCGCCCCTCCTGTGCATGGAGGCCTTCGAGAAAGCCGGTTCCCGAATCCCTCTCCGCGCCCAGGCTGCTCAGCGCCACGACCTGGCGGACGCCGCTCGCGCGGACCGCCCGCGCGATGGCCTCGCCGTGCCGGTCCTGCTCCGCGCGATAGTCGGCCGAGTCGAAGCCCGGCGCGACGAGCGTGTACACCGCGTCCGCCCCGCGGAACGCCTCGGCGAGAAAGCCGGAGTCCGCGACATCGCCCGCCCGGGTCTGGGCTCCGCCGTCCGCGCGCGCCCGCAGCTTCTCCGTGTTCCGTCCGAGGGCGCGAACGCTCTCTCCCGCCACCAGGAGCCGCCGCACGATCTCCGTTCCCGTGTGTCCCGTGGCACCCATCACTGTGATCATCCGAACCTCCTGGCCCCAATGTGATCGGGATCAGTGGGACGAACCAGCATCAGAAGTCGCGATTCCTTGCCCGATCGTCCAACAGACTTTACGGGGCCCGGACGAAGCGGGACACTGCAGGCCAATGACGGTCCCCACGCTCGTTCCCGTGGATCCGCTGGGCGAAGCGCTCCACTTCCTGCGGATGACGGGCGTCTTCACCGCGCGCTCGGAGTTCACCGAGCCCTGGGCCCTCGCGCTCCCGAAGCTCCCGGGATTCCTGATGTTCCACGTCGTGCTCGCGGGGCACGCCCACCTCGACGTCCGGGGCGAAAACCGCCGGCTGCTCTCGACCGGCGACTTCGCCCTGGTCCCGCACGGCGAGGGGCACCGGCTGTCGAGCGCGCCGGGTGTTCGCGCCGCGAAGCTCTTCGACCTTCCGCGTGAGGAGGCGGGCGACCGCTACGAGGTGATCCGGCACGGCGGGGGCGGGGCGCCCGCGACGCTCCTCTGTGGCGCGGTGACGTTCGACCATCCGGTGGCCACGCGGCTCGTCGCGCTCCTGCCGCGGACGATCTGCGTGGAGGCCGCGCGGGCGCGGCACCCCGGCTGGCTCCGGAGCACGCTCGAGGTGATGGCGGCCGAGGCGAGGCAGCTGCGGCCGGGCGGCGAGACGGTGCTCACGCGGCTCGCCGACACCCTCGTGATCCAGGCGATCCGGTCGTTCCTCGAGCGGGACGCCGGCACCCGCACGGAGAGCGGCTCCGCCCGTCCCGGGCTGCGCACCGGCTGGCTGAGCGCCCTGCGCGACCGGCAGATCGGGCGGGCGCTCGCGGCCGTCCATCGCGAACCCTCGCGCCCCTGGTCGCTCGCGGCTCTCGCGACGGAAGCCGCCATGTCCCGATCGGCGTTCTCGGCGCGCTTCACCGCGCTCGTTGGCGAGCCCGCGATGCAGTACGTGGGCCGCTTCCGCATGCTCGTCGCACGAAGGCGCATCGAGGAGACCGACGCGCGCCTCGCCGAGCTCGCCGGCGAGTTCGGCTACCTTTCGGAGGCGGCGTTCTGCCGGGCGTTCAAGCGTTTCCTTGGTGTCTCGCCAGGTGCGGCGCGCCGGAAGGCGCGGCGCTGACTCCCACCGCCAGGTCCTTCCCGTCCGAGAAGAACCGCAGGATGCGCCGCAGCAGATCGCCGCGCAGCGGAGCCTCCTCCGCGGGCAGCGCTCCGAGCCGGGCCGCGGTTTCGGCGCGGCGGCGCGCGAGGACGTCGGACATCTCGCGGGCGAGCTCGGGCCGCACCTCGAGGACGTGCCGGAAGCCCTCCTTGTCGAGCCGGTAGCACGCGACGTCGGTGAGCGCGACGACCGTCGCCGTACGGGGCTCGCCCGTGAGCATCCCCATCTCCCCGAAGTAGTCGCCGCCCCGGAGCCTCGAGACGCTCGCCCGTCCGCCTCCGGAATCCACGAAGACCTCGACCTCGCCCGAGACCACGAGGTAGAGCCAGTGCGCGACGGCCCCCTGACGCGTGAGCACGTCGCCCTTCGCGAACGGGGCGTACACGGGGTGCCCCGCGGGGACCACCTGTTCGGCCTCGGGCAGGGCCGGGAAGAGGCCGGAGCTGCGGATCGCGTCGAGACGGCGCGACGTTTCGTGCGCGGTCGTCGCGTTGCGCCAGGCCTCGTTCTCCTTCACGACGAGGTGCTCCTCCTGCGGAATGCCGTGGCGGATTCCCGCGCGCTCGAGAGCCGCGAGCGCGTGGACGCGCACCGCGGAGTCCGCGGGGTCGTCGTGTCCGGGATCGGTCAGAAAGTAGCGAAGGGCGAAGCGGTTGAACCCGAAGCCCGGCTCGAGCAGCACGGCGCTCGGCGGTGGCTCCTTGGCCACCCAGTCGATGTCGGCGTCGCGCACCGAGGCCTCGAGCGCCTCGAGCACCCGCCCCGGCGAAGCGGAGTCTTCCGCGCAGAAGAGCACCGTGCGGCGAAGGAGGAGCGGCTCGCCGGGCGCGGCGCGCACCACGGCGAACCGGTTGCGCATGAGCCAGCCGTTCGGGACCACGAGCCGTTCGCGGTTCCGGAGCTCGATCGCCGTGTAGCGCCAGCGCACGTCGACGACCCGGCCGCTGACGTCGTCGATGCGCACCCAGTCGCCCACGCGGAGCGAGCTGTCGAGCTGGAGGGCGACGCCGCCGAGGACGTTACCGAGCGTGTCCTGCATCGAGAACGCCACGACGGCCGTGAGGAGCGCCGAGGTCGTCACGAGCTGCGAGGGGTCGACGCCCGAGAGGCGCAGCCAGACCAGGGCCCACACGGCGGCCGCGAACGTCATCGTCAGGTCGTGCGCGATGCGCGGCGGCACGAGCCCGAGCGCCGGGAGCAGCACGCGGAAAACCAGGAGGGCCACGAGCGCCAGAACCGCCAGGACGGTGAGGAAAACGGCGGCCCCACCCAGGATCTCGCCGATGAGGAGGCCGCCGCCCGTCCCCGCGAAACGGCCGCCCACCCCGGCGAGGAGGCCGAAGCCGAGAAGGAGCCAGACCGTGCGGAGCGAAGCCCGCTCCACGGGTCGGTTCATCTCTTCTTTCGCTCGCGCCCGAGCGCCCCTTCGAGCCGCTCCGTGAGGTGCTCGAGCACCGCGATGCGCGAGAACAGCTTGTCGTCCGAGGCGATGACCTTCCAGGGCGCGACGTCGGTCGAGGTACGGTCGATCATGTCGCCCACGGCCCTCTCGTAGAGCGGCGCCTTGGTGCGGTTCCGCCAGTCTTCCTCGGTCAGCTTGAACTGCTTGTGCGGCGTCTTCTTGCGCTCCTCGAAGCGCCGGAGCTGCTCCTCGGGCGACACGGCCATCCAGAGCTTCGCGACGACCGCGCCCCCTTCGGCGAGCTGCTCCTCGAACTCGTTGATCTCGTCGTACGCGCGCATCCAGCTGGCCGTGCTGCAGAACCCCTCGACCCGCTCCACGAGCACCCGCCCGTACCACGAGCGGTCGAAGAGCACCGCGTGACCGTGCCGGGGAATGTGTCGCCAGAACCGCC
>CAZXSG010000387.1:3839-4979 GCA_964643185.1 uncultured Holophagales bacterium | reverse complement strand
GCCGACGACCCGCTTGGCGTACTGGACCGGGATGCGCCGCTGGGCGCGTTCCACGAAGACGATGATGCCCACGACGGCGAGCATGAAGATGGTCAGGAGCAGCGCCGTGAACAGCGACATCTGCCCGCGCTGGATCTGCCGGAACATCTGCCAGACCCCCGTCGGGAGGCCCACGACGATGCCGGCGAAGATGATGAGCGAGATGCCGTTGCCGATGCCGCGCGCGGTGATCTGCTCACCGAGCCACATGACGAAAGCCGTACCCGTCGTCAGCGTGAGGATCGCCATCAGGACGAACGGGATCTTCCCGCCTTCCGAGGTCGGGTCGCGCAGGACGAGGAACTTGCCGGTCGGCGTCGTGGAGCCCCACAGCCAAAGGGCGATTCCCGCTCCCTGGACGACCGAAAGGACGACGGTGCCGTAGCGTGTGTACTGCGTGATCTTCCGCCGTCCCATCTCGCCTTCCTTCGAGAGCTTCTCGAGGTAGGGCCAGACGACCGTCAGGAGCTGCAGGATGATCGAAGCCGTGATGTAGGGCGTGATGCCGAGCGCGAACACCGAAAGGCGGCGCAGCGCGCCGCCCGAGAAGACGTCCAGGAACCCGAGGAGTCCGCCCTTCTGAGAGCCGAAGAACTCCTCGAGCGCACGCGGATCCAGCCCGGGCGTCGGAATGTGCGAGCCCAGCCGGTAGATCGCGAGCAGACCGAAGGTGAAGAGAACACGCTTCCTCAGGTCCGGGACGGCGAAGATGTTCCGGATCGACTCGAGGATGTTGTTCACGCGGAGAGAACCTCGCAGCGGCCGCCGGCGGCTTCGATCTTCTTCTTCGCGGTCTCGCTGAACTTGTGGGCCGAGACGACGAGGGCCTTGCTGATCTCGCCGTTCCCGAGGATCTTCAGGCCGTTCTTGAGGCTCTTCACGATGCCGGCGGCCTTGAGGGCCGTCGGGCTCACCTGCTCACCCGCCGCGAACTCGCGCTCGAGCGTCGAGAGGTTCACCACCGCGTACTCGACGCGGAAGATGTTGGTGAAGCCCCGCTTCGGCACGCGCCGCTGGAGCGGCATCTGCCCGCCCTCACGTCCGCGCTGGCCGGAATAGCCGGAACGGGGGCAAACTGATTAAAGTCCGGCATGTATGCTC
>CAZXSG010000387.1:407-3829 GCA_964643185.1 uncultured Holophagales bacterium | reverse complement strand
GGTTGTTGGTTGTGCCGCGCGTTGGACCCGGACGTGGGGGGGGGCGCGCCCCGGCCTCCAGTCCGCGCTGGCCGGAATAGCCGGGACGGGACTTCGGGCACTTGTGGCCGCGGCCCGAGGTCTTGCCGCGGCCGGAGCCCGGTCCCCGACCCACGCGCTTGCGGGACTGGGTCGCTCCCTTGCGGGGTCCGATGGTGTGGAGGCCTTGGGACATTGTCTTTCCTCTTGTTGGGCCCCTCAGCTGAAGGAGGGGCGTCGCCCGAGGGCGCGTGCGCGCACGGAGGATTCCGTAGGCGCGGGGACGCGCGATCTCAGGCGGGCTTCACCTCGACGAGGTGGCGAACCTTGAGGATCTGCCCCCGAATGGAAGGGGTGTCCTCGATGGTGACGACGTGATTGATGTTGCGAAGGCCGAGGGCCTTGAGAGCGTGCTTGTGGTCCTTGGGCGTGCAGATGCCGGACTTGATCTGCTTGACCTGGATCGGCGGCTTCTTCTCGACCGGCTTCGGGGCGGCCTTGGGGGCCGGTGAGGCCTTGGCGGCCGCAGCGGGCTTCGGCTTGGCTTCCGCTGGGGCCGGTGCCGCGGGGGCGGGAGCCACGACGGGCTGTTTGGCCGTGACGGTCTTGACGGTCTTGGTGACCTCGGTCAGGAGGGCGTCGACGTCGGCGCTCGCCTTCTTGGCCTTGTCGGCCTTGGTGGGCTTATCGGTCATGGCTTACTTCGCCTCGCTGGGGGCCTCGACCGTGGCTTCCGCCTCGGCAGGGGCTTCGGCCGCGGGCGCGCCGGTCACGCCACGGGCTCTGGAAATGGTCTCTTCGAGGTGCAGGTTCTTGAGGGCATCGAACGTGGCCTTGACGACGTTGTGCGGGTTCGTCGTGCCGAGCGACTTCGTGAGGATGTTCTGGACGCCGGCCGACTCGAGGACCGCGCGAACCGCGCCGCCCGCGATGACACCGGTGCCGTCCGAGGCGGGCTTGAGGAGCACCCGTCCCGCGCCGAAGTGGCCGAGCACCGGGTGCGGGATCGTCGAGCCCTTGAGGGGCACGCTGATCATGCTCTTCTTGGCCATCTCGATGCCCTTCTTGATGGCCATCGGGACTTCCTTCGCCTTGCCGGCGCCGTAGCCGACGCGGCCGTGACCGTCACCCACGACGACCAGAGCCGAGAAGGAGAAGTTCTTGCCGCCCTTGACGACCTTCGTGACCCGGTTGATGTGCACGACGTGGTCGATGAGGTCGGCTCCCGCGCGGCCCTCTCCGAGAGCTCCCGGCGGACGCTGGGGCTGGGAAGGCGCGTTGCCGCGCTGCGGCCGGTTGCCGAAGCGAGGGGGGCGGCTCGGGTTGTTCGGTGCGTTGGTGCTCAAAACTTCAACCCCTTCTCACGCGCGGCGTCGGCGAGCGCCTTCACGTTGCCGTGGTAGAGGTAGCCGCCGCGGTCGAATACGACTGCGGAGACTCCTTTTTGCTGGGCACGCTCGGCGATGAGCGCTCCAACGGCCTGGGCGGCCGTCTTGTTCGCGGCGCTCTTCTTGGTGCCCCGAACGGTCTCCTCGCGCGACGAGGCGGCGGCGATCGTGTGCCCCTTCTCGTCGTCGATGAGCTGCACGGAGATGTACTTGAGCGACCGTGCAACGGCGAGCCGCGGCCGCACCGTGGTCCCCTTGACCTTGGTGCGGATGCGGGCGTGAATACGCTGTTTGGCTTCGCGTCTGACCTGTGCCTTATCCATGGTGCGTCATCCCTGGCGTCACTTGCCGGTGGCCTTTCCGGCCTTCTTCTTCAGGATCTCGCCAACGAAGCGAAAGCCCTTGAGCTTATAGGGGTCGGGTGGCCGGATGTCGCGAATCACCTTCGCGGTCTGTCCGACCTTCTGCTTGTCGGCGCCCGTGACGAAGATGTGCGTCACATCCTTCGCCTTGGCGTCTGGTTTCACCTCGACCGTGACCCCGTCCGGAACGGGGAACACGACCGGGTGCGAGAAGCCGACCGTGAAGACGACGTCCTTGCCCTTGACCTCGGCCTTGAAGCCGATGCCCACGAGGTCGATGTCCTTCTTGAAGCCTTCGGTCACGCCGTGAACGGCGTTCGCGATGAGCGCGCGATTCAGCCCGTGCATGGCCTTCTCACGCTTCTCGTCGTTCGGACGGACCACCTCGAGACGGCCATCCTTCGTCGAGATCTTCATCCCGGCGAGGATCGGCGCCGCAACGGCACCCTTGGGACCCTTGACGCGGACGACGTCGCCGTCCACGGCGATCTCGACTCCCTTGGGGAGCGGGATCGGCTTCTTTCCAATGCGCGACATCTGTTCTAGCTCCTACCAGACCGTGCAGACGAGCTCGCCGCCAAGACCCAGCTTCCGGGCTTCGGCGCCGGTCTTGAGTCCCTGCGAGGTCGACACGATGGCGACACCGAGGCCACCGAGGACCTCGGGAATCTCCGTCTTCTTCTTGTAGAGGCGGCGCCCCGGCTTGGACTGGGTCGTGAGGCCGTGGATGACGGGGTTTCCCGAGTCGTCGTACTTGAGGTACAGACGCAGGAGCCCGACACCGCGGTCGTCCAGGACCTTGAAGTTCTTGATGTAGCCCTCGTCCTTCAGGATGCGGGCGATCTCGACCTTGAAACGAGAGGACGGCACATCGGCCTTCTCGTGACGGGCCGAGAGCGCGTTACGCACGCGGGTGAGGAGATCGGCAATGGGATCGCTAACGTTCACGTTCTCCCCCTATCAGCGCCCGAACGGCATCCCGAGCTCGCGCAGCAGTACGCGTGCGCGATCGTCCGAGCCGGCGGTGGTCACGATGGTCACGTTGAGCCCGCGGGACTTTTCGATCTTCGTCGGGTCGATCTCGAGGAAGATCAGATGGTCCTTGACGCCCAGGGTGTAGTTGCCGCGTCCGTCGAAAGCCTTCGCCGAGACGCCACGGAAGTCGCGCACACGAGGGAGCGCGACGTTGAGAAGACGGTCGAGGAACTCGTACATGCGGTCTCCACGCAGCGTCACGCGGCACCCGATGGGCATGCCGGCGCGCAGCTTGAAGGTCGCGATGGACTTCTTGGCGCGGGTCACGACGGCCTTCTGGCCGGCGATCTTGGTGAGCTCGTCGGCGGCGGCGTCCACGATCTTCGCGTTCGCGATCGCTTCACCGACGCCCATGTTGAGGACGACCTTCTCGATCCTCGGAATCGCCATCGTGTTACCGATGCCGAACTCCTTGGTGAGAACCGGGACGACGTCCTTCTTGTACTTTTCCTGAAGCCTGGCGCTCATCGGGATTCTCCAGCCTCGGCGCCGATCGCCGTGCCGCTCTTCTTGGCGATGCGGACGCGCTCGCCACCCTTACGCGTCACCGAGACGCGGGTCGGCTTGCCCTTTTCGGGATCGCGCAGCTGGACGTTCGACCAGGAGATCGGCGCCTCGC
>CAZXSG010000387.1:0-397 GCA_964643185.1 uncultured Holophagales bacterium | reverse complement strand
GATTCCACCCTTGATGTTCTTTTGCGGATTGGGGCGGGTCGCGCGCTTCACGAGGTTCACACCCTCGATCACGATGCGGCCCTTGTCCGGGACGACCCGCAGCACCTTGCCGGTGGCTCCGCGGTCCTTGCCGGCGATCACCACGACGGTGTCGCCCTTGCGGATTCGCGGACGGCCGGTGTAGACGACCTGTTTCTTCTTCATGACGTTAAAGCACCTCGGGAGCGAGCGAGATGATCTTCATGAACTTCCTCTCGCGGAGCTCGCGGGCCACGGGGCCGAACACGCGGGTGCCGATCGGCTCCTTGTCGTTGTTGATGAGCACGGCGGCGTTGTTGTCGAAGCGGATGTAGCTCCCGTCGCGTCGGCGCGTTTCACGCTTCGTCCGCACGATGAC
>CAZXSG010000386.1:0-4989 GCA_964643185.1 uncultured Holophagales bacterium | reverse complement strand
GGGGCGCGTTTCGGGGCGCTGCTCCTCGCGGGCTTCGCCGCGCTCGCGCTCGTCCTCGGCGCGACGGGCATCTACGCCGTGATCTCGTACACGGTGTCGCAGAGGAAGGGGGAGATCGGCCTCCGAATGGCGCTCGGGGCTGGCGGCGGCGACGTGCTGAGGATCGTGCTCGGCAGCGGGCTCAAGCTCGCGGCGCTGGGCGTCGCGGCGGGAATCGTGACCTCGCTGGCCCTCGCGCGCGCTCTCACGGGCTTCCTCTACGGCGTCTCGCCCACCGACCCGGCGACGCTGGTGGGCGTGGCCGTGCTGCTGCTCTCGGTGGCGCTCGCGGCAAGCCTCGTCCCGGCGCTGCGGGCGAGTCGCGTCGATCCGCAGGTCGCGCTTCGGGAGTAGAGGGCCGGTGGGTCGGACCGCCCGGCCAAGCAGGGATCTGGTAACCGCGGCGCGCGCGTATCATTCGACCCACAGGAGCATGGACGTGGACGTAAGCCGCATGAAGCGCGTGTTCTGTCTTGGTGTATTGGTGCTCTGCCAGACGTTCCTCACGACGGGTTGCGGGAAGAAGACCTTTCAGCCACCGAAGGATGGTCTGTACGACCTTCGTGCGCGCCCTCACGTTGCAGGAGACGTCGTCGAGTTCCAGAGCACTCTGAAAATCACTTCGGGAGAGATGATCTTCACAGAGGGCGACCAGCTGGTGAATCTTCCCGCCGACTTTTCGGTGCGGAGCCGGAGCGAGGTCGAGATCGTGAGTGCGGGCGGCGGCCAGGTCACGGGCTTCCGCGAGAAGATCCTGGAGGAGACGACGGACGTCAGGACTACGGTGGGAGGCAACGTCGTCTCGAACAGCGTACGCAACAAGCTCGTGGGCCAGACGGCCCTCCACACGCTCAAGGCCGGGAGGTGGGAGCGTACGCTCGAGAGCGACTCGACCAACCCGGTCCTTCTCCGCGAGCTCGCGGAGCTCGAAACTCCCGAGGTCACGGGGGACGTCTACCCTCGCGAGCGCGTGAAGGTCGGGCACGCATGGAAGCTCTCGGGCGACACGCTTCGCGACTTCGTGGATACGACGGCGAAGTCTGTGACCGGTACGGTCTGGTTCGAGTTCGAGAGTGTCGGAGAGCATGGTGGCGAGCTCTGCGCCTCGATCGTCGTCACTGTGGACGTGGAGATCCGGACGGTGGACGGCGACGGCGCGGACGCGATCCGGCGGCTCAAGTGGTCGGGTCTGACCATGCGGTCCCTCGCAAAGGGCGTCGACGTGAGCGGCTCGCTGAGAGGCTACATCGAGCTGCTCGAATCGAACGTCGAAGAAGGCGTCAACGGCGTTTTCAAGATACGGGGACCGTTTGTGCTCGACGAGACCGCCCGACTCGTCAAGGAGGGCTCTTGAGTGTGGTCATCCAGGTGGGCCGTAGTCATGAAGGTCATCGCGTAAACAGAGCGCCTCGTCCGGAAAGGACTCAAGGTGCAGGTTCCGCGATGAGCCGCGAAACGAGCTGATCCCGGAAGCCGGCGAGCTCCTCTCCTTCGGCCGAAGACAACCCGCTGCGACCCGCCAGAACCGCAAGGGGCAGGGAACGCAAGACCCAGGCGAGTGTCAGTGGAGAGAACCCGGCGTCTTTCCGGTTCGCATCTGAAAGAGCACGCTCCAGGTCGAGACCGGTCTCGAGCAAGGCCTTCAGATCCACGAGGTCGCGAATCTCCGAGCGGCCGAGAAGCGCGCAGAGCTTGTTCACGAAGATCTCGTAGGGCGTATCCACGAGCAACGGACCGGTGGCCGACGATGCTTCGCGGACCGGCGGCTCGATGACGACGGAAGTGTCGGCGACGAGGTCGATCAGGCAGCTGTCGTCTGCCGAGGTGACGTTGAAGCGATGAAAGGACGGCGCTCGCGTGATGGTCGATACGTCGAGGCCGTCGTTACGCAGGCGTTGCTCGATCTCCCGGGCGAGCTCACCCAGGGCGGGGAGTCCGTGCCAGAAGAGGTCGAGGTCACGGGTCGCCCGGTGCCGAAGGTGAAATCCGGCGAGAGCGCCGCCGCCGGTCAGAGACCAGGGCGGTTCCACGCTCCGGGTGACCCTGAGGATTCGATCTTGGAGGTCCGATAGCCTACCGGGCATCACTACAGCTCTCGAGAAGCCACGTCCAGAACGGGCGCTTGTCCCCCAGATAACGCTCCAGCAAAGGCCAGAGCTCTCGAATCGTCGCCAGCTTCACGAACGTGAACACGTCGTCGGGCTTCGCCTGCCGCATGAGCTTGCCCGTGAAGTAGGCGCGCACTTCCGGATCGGAGTCGACGAGCTGCCGCTGGAACTCATCCAGCGTCATGTCCAGATCCCACAGAAAGTACGGCCGGCCCTGCCGATCCACGAGCGCGGCCGGTGGGGTGGGGTTGAGCCTCACACGACGATGCTAACGCCCTTCGGAGAACCGCCCGTCAGTCCCGCGAGAGCCGGTAGCCGATGGTTCGGGCTGTGAGGATGTGGCGCGGGGCGGCGGGGTCGTCTTCGAGCTTCCGCCTGAGCTCCGCGACGTGCGTGTCCACCGTGCGCGAGACGACGGCCGCGTCGTAGCCCCACACGCGCGAGAGGAGAGCGAGCCGCGAGACGACGGCGCCACGGGCCTCGAGAAGCGCGACGAGGAGATCCCATTCCTTGGGCGTGAGGTCCACGTCGCGGCCGGCCTTGGTCACCGTGCGCTGGACGGCGTCCACCGCGACGTCGCCGAACCGGGTCTCGGATGCGGGCTCCCTGTCGCGGGGCTTCGTGCGCCGGAGGAGCGCTCCCACGCGCGCGAGGAGCTCGAGGAGCCCGAACGGCTTGGTCACGTAGTCGTCGGCGCCGAGGCGGAAGCCGCGCACCTTGTCGGCCTCCTCGCCGCGCGCCGTGAGCACGAGGACGGGCATATCGAAGCCCTCCTCCCGGAGCGCCTTGAGCACGCGATAGCCGTCGAGCCCGGGCAGCAGGAGATCGAGCACGACGAGGTCCGGCGGATCCCGCCGCAAGAGCTCGAGGCCTGAGGCGCCGTCGGCCGCGCGGGATACGGCATAGCCCTCGATCTCGAGGTTCGAGACGAGGCCTTCCGCGAGGCCGTCGTTGTCCTCCACGAGGAGGATGCGGGCGGTCAGGCGGGGACCTCCGTGGGGATCTCGACGACGAAGCGGGCGCCGCCGCCCTCACGGGGAAGCACGTACGCCCGCCCGCCGTGCGCGCGGGCCAGATCGCGCACCACCGAAAGGCCGAGGCCGGTGCCGGTTCTCTCGGCCGACGCGGCCACCCTCTCGAACGGCGCGAAGACGCGTTCGCGGTGGGCCTCGGGAACGCCGGGCCCGCGGTCGGAGACGGCGATCGTGAGGCGTCCGTGGCCATTGGAGATGGCGAGTGCCACCTCGGACGACGGCGGACCGTGCTTCACCGCGTTGTCGAGGAGGTTGAGCAGGATCTGCGCGAGCGCGCCGGCGTCGGCGTTCGCGACGAGGGCGCTCGGGATATCGGGTTCGAGGCGCACGTCGCGTGCCTCGGCGAGGGGACGGAAGGCCTCGAGCGTTTCCGCGGCGACGCGCGAGACGTCGCACGGGGCCACGGAGACGAGCGGCGCGCCGCGGGCCGAGCGCGACGCGAGGAGCACGTTCTCGACGAGCTGGGAGAGCCTGCGGGCCTCGCGGTCGAGGATCGTCAGCGCGCGGCGGGCCTCCTCGTCGTTCCTCGTGCGACCGAGGAGCAGCGTCTCGGCGAAGAGGCGGATCTGAGCGAGGGGCGTGCGCAGCTCGTGGGAGACGGACGTGACGAACGACTCTCGCTGGAGCGCGAGGATTCGTTCGCGCCTGAAGACGAGGAAAGCCGCGACGGCCAGGGCCAGGGCCCCGGCCAGGAGCCCGAGGACCCCGGGCCGCCTGGAGCGCGGCAGTCGGCCGACCACGAGCGTTTCGGCGGAGCGCGGGTCCAACGCGACCTCGGCCGTGAAGCCGCGCAGCGCCCCCGCGTACGTCTCGCCGAGAGGCCTCTGCACCACGATCGCGCCCGGGGCGTCGGGCCCTGAGCGGTAGATCTCACGGCCCGACGGGTCACGCATCGCGACGGCGAGACCCGGCACGGCGCGGCCGTGCGTGAGCGACTCGGGGAGGATGGGGTTCTGGCTCGCGGCGCGCGCGAGAAGCGGAGCGAGAGCGCCCGGCAGCACCTGAAAACCCGCGCGCGGTCCCTCGCCCCGGGAAAGGACGACGAGCCCGCGCCCGCCGTCAAAGGAGTCGGCGAGCGTGACGTAGGGCGCCTTCTCCCCACGCCGCCTGGCGGAGGAGGCCGTCGCGACGAGACGGGCGGAATCCCGCTCGTGGAACGCGGGTCCCGAGAGCAGCCGCAGAACGCCGTCCCGGATCTCGAACGTCCGCGCCGCGAAGGGGTTGGGCACGTCGCTGGGTTGGATCCAGCGCACCCAGCCCTGGAAACCCGCCTCGGATGCGGCCCGGCGCGACCATTCCTCGGCCGCGAGCGCGGCATAGTCGGCGAGGACGGCTTCCGCAGCCTGTCGATGAGAGCGCTCCGCCGTGAACGTCTCGAAGGAGAGCCACCCCGCGACGCCCACCGAGAGCACGAGGAGCGCGGCAAGGGGCAGCGAGCGGTTCACCCGCCGAGCGTAGCCGGAGAGACCGCCCGGTGCCCTGGGTTCTGACGAAGCCCTGACGAAACCCTTGCGTCCCCGCGACCCTTTTCCGGCCTGCGGCGGAGATCCTTCGAGCTGGAGGGAATCCCATGAAAGCGCCTCTTCCACTCGCCTTCGCCGTGCTCGTCGCCGTCTGCTTCTCCGGCGAGGCCGGCGCTCAGATCCCCACGGCTTACACAAACCTGAAGGTCCTGCCGAAGGACATCGACCGCGCGGGGATCATCCAGGAGATGAAGCGCATCTCGCTCGGCACGGGGATGCGCTGCGAGGGCTGCCACGTCGGTCCACCCACGCTCGAGGGCATGAACTTCGCCTCCGACGCGAAGG
>CAZXSG010000385.1:0-5012 GCA_964643185.1 uncultured Holophagales bacterium | reverse complement strand
GGCGGGCTGGTTCGTGCTGGGCGCGGTCGGCGCCTTCATCGCCTTCCCGCTGCTGGCGCGGCTGGTCATGCTGGCGGCGGCGCGCACCGGCAAGCCGAAACTGGCCGGACTTCGTCTGGCTCTGGCCAATCTCCATCGCCCCGGCGCGCCCACGCCCATCGTGATGCTGTCGCTGGGGCTCGGCCTCACCGTGCTGGTGGCGACGGCGCTGATCGAGGGCAACCTGCGCGAACAGCTCATGCGGCGCATCCCGAGCGATGCGCCGGCCTTTTTCTTTGTCGATATCCAGTCGACGCAGATGCCGGCCTTCGAGAAGGCGATTGCCGCCGTGCCGGGCGCTGGCGCGCTCGACAAGGTGCCGTCGCTGCGCGGCCGCATCGTCAAGATCGGCGGCCAGCCGGTTGCCGAGGTCGCGGTGCCGTCGGAGTCCCCCTGGGCCGTGGAGGGCGACCGTGGGATCCACCACTTGGCGACCCCCCACGGGGGCCCGCGCCCTCTCCACAACGGCCTCGGGAGGCAGACGCGCGAAGGCTCCGCGGGCCTCCCCGAGGCTCAGCTCGGGGGCCTGGCCGGCCTGCCGCTTGATGGCCGCGAGCGCCGCGAAGCTGGTGGCCCGAAGGGCAGGCGCGTCGAGCGTGTCCATGACGAGCATGCCCTCGGCGTCCTCGAAGAAGCGCTGCGCCTGCTCGAGCACGGCCTGCGCCTCCGCGGTGGGCGGGGCGGCACCCGCCGCAGCCGCGTTCGCGAGGCCGCCCTGCACCTCGTAGAAGATGCCGCTGTTCGACTCGCGTTGCTCCCGCGCCGCGTCCACGGGGGCCGCGGCGCGCTTCTCGACCTTCGCAAGGGCCTTCTCGTAGAGCCCGTCGAGGAGCCCGAGTCCCGCGTATTCCTTGTCCTTCTTCGCCATCGCTGCGTCTCGGGCAGAGTTTGGCATGAGGGGAAGGAAATTTCCCCGGTGATGCCTCAGCCCTTGTTGAAGACCGATTGGGCGATGTTCCTCACGTTGACGCCCGTGTTGGGCGCGCCGATCGGCGTGGTCGAGGAGACGACGAGCGCACGGTCTTTCCAGGTCTCGCTGAGGCAGTCGTTCGCGACGACGTCCTTCCACACGCACCCGTGAATCGGCGTGGTGGGGTTCACGAGGTCGGGCTTGTTGGGCTTCTCCGAGCCGGTCGCGAAGCCGCAACGAGAGCCCAGGGGCCTCGTGACGTCCACGTTGAAGCTGGCCTCGAGCACGTAATTGAACTGGCTGAGAACCGCGGCGAACGTTTGGGTGAGCGGGCCGGTGATGTCGCGCACGACGAGCCACGTCTTGAACTTGAGGCGGTACCTGATGTTGATGAGGGGATTGGCCGTTCCGATGCCCTTGTACCACTTGAACGGATCCTCGGGAGAGTCGTAGATCTTCGCCTCGGCGCGAACGGTTCCCGCCGTGCCGTCCACCTCGGGGGAGTACGCGACGTCGGCCTCGTAGAACGGGAGCATCCCCGGGTCGCTGTCCAGAACCGGCAGTGGCGCGCAGTTCACGGTCTGGATGTGGCTCTGGTACGTGGCCACGACCTCGTTGTCGAAGAGAACCTGCACGAAGCCCACCTTGAACTTCCTGCCCGGTTCGTTCGTGATCTCGACGTGGGCGGAGCTGTCCCACTCGGCGAGCTGGAGCGCGAGTCCCTTGGCTCGTTCCAACGGTTTGAGGAGCTTGTAGGAAGGCGAAAAGGCCTTGCCGAGCTGGAAGGGCATCTGGAGCCTCTCTCGAGCTATGGCGGCGTTGCGCCGCCGGTGGAGGAACCGTAGGGATGACTCCCGGCAACAATGGTGCATCGCGGGGCGAGCGTCAATCGGGACCTATCATCGAACGGTGACGATGGACACGGAGAGGGCACCGGGCTGGTGCGCAGCCCCGAAGGGGCGGAGCCAGGGGGACCGATGCTGCGGACCAACCTCCTGAGCGATCGTCTCGCCGGTCTCGAGACCTCTCCCGCCGAGGAGCGCCGGGCGCTCGAGGCCCTGCGCGCCGGCACGCCGGTCTCGGATCTCCAGTTCGATGCCCTTTATCCGGCGCACCTCCGCAAGCTCTCCTTCGTGCACTGGACGCCGGTGCGCGTGGCGCGCCGGGCCGCGGAGCTCCTCGTCGACCGCCCGGGAACGCGCGTGCTCGACGTGGGCTCGGGAGCCGGGAAGCTGTGCATCGTGGGCGCCCTCTCGACGCCCGGGCACTTCGTGGGGATCGAGTGCCGGAGAGCGCTCGTGGAAGCGGGAACGGCGGTCGTGACGCGCCTGGGCATTCCGCGAGTCGAGCTCGTCCACGGAGACATGAGCACCGTGGACTTCGCCGCGTTCGACGCTTTCTACTTCTACAACCCGTTCTACGAACGCCTCATGGCGCTCTCGAGAAGCGACGAGGCGTCGACGGAAACCCTCAGGCGCCACGAGCGCGAGGTGAGCCACGTGGAGCGGCGGCTCACGCTCGCGCCGGCGGGTGTTCGGGTCGTGACGTTCCACGGTTTCGGAGGCGTGTGGCCACCCGGCTACCAGCGGGTGGCCCACGAGCGCTACGGAACCGGTCTCCTCGAGCTCTGGAGGAAACAAGAGGTCTAACCCGGACGGACCAGCGATTGGCTCGGAGGGGGTCTGGGGGCACCGGCCATGGTGCCCCCAGGGCACTCTAGAAAACAACCCTGAGGCCGAGCTGCGTCTGGCGGGGCTCGCCGAGGCCGCTCTGCACCGTGCCGTCGAAGTTGAAGATCAGGCCGGTGACCTCGGGCTTGCGAAGGTTCTTCGCATTGAACACGTTGAAGACCTCGAAGATGGGCTCGATCTGCACCGAGGAACCGATCGCGAACGTGCGCGAGAGCCGGATGTCGAACGACGAGTAGACGTTGTCCTTCCGCCCCAGGTTGCGCGTGGTCACGCTGCCGTCGGGGTTGATGCGGTCCTGCGGGGTCTGCGCGTCGGCGCCCGTGCGCGTGATGGACTTGGGCTGGGCCGAACGGTACTGGTAGCGCAGGTTCACGTCGATCGCACCCGGTGCCTGCCAGGAGAGCGTGCTGTTCAGCCGGTGCCTCTGGTCGCGGTCGGAGTAGCCGTATTCGGCGTCGAGGTCCGTGACCTTGGCGTAGCGGAACGAGAACGGGTCGCGCTCGTTATCGTCGTCGGACTTGTCCCAGGACAGGGTGTAGTTGATCTGGAAGCCGAAGTTGTCACTGTAGCGGCGCGCGAGGCCCACCGTGACGCCGCTGTAGTTGCTCTTCGCGGTGGACTCCACCACGGTGAGCGTGCCGATGCCGTTCGCCGTGCCGTTGAGCCCCGACTGCCAGGGAGCGCCGAGGAGCGCGTCGTTGCGGTTCACGAAGCGCGTGAGGTGCGTGGTCTTCGCATAGTTGTACTTCACGAGCACGCTGTAGGAGGTTCCGAGCTCGCGCTCGAACGCGAGCGCCGAGGAGAACGTCCGCGGGGTCTGGAAATCGCTCGAGGCGACGAAGACGTCGGGCCGGAACGGCGAGCCGATCTGCGACTGGGGAATGATGTTCGGGTAGGCGGGTACGGGTCCGAGAATCCCGGTCAGCGAGCTGTCGCGGTAGATCGACTGCCCGAGGCTGCCGTTCGTCGAGCGCGTGGACGCCAGGACGAGGCCGGGGATGCGGGCGTGATAAAGGCCGGCGTTGAGCCGCACGACGGTCTTGCCGTCCTTGGTGGGATCCCAGGTGATGCCGAGGCGGGGCTGCCACATCGACTTGTCCGAGGGGATCGTGCCGTCGGACGGGAAGGCCTGGCCCTGTGACGTTCTGCCGATGAAGCCCGCGTAGAACACCTGGTCGGGCGGGGTGATGGGATCCGGCTGGATGAGCGCCTCCCAGCGGAGGCCCATGGAGATGGTGAGATACGGCGTGGGCTGCCATTTGTCCTGCACGTAGACGGCGTACTCGTTCTGCTGAATCGTCTGCGTACCGGCCTGCTCGGCCGTGAGGCCGCCGACGCCTGCCTGCTGCAGATAGAGAAGAACGGGCCCGGTGACGGTCGTGCCCGCGGGGCACGTGCCGTTCTGCGAGGACGTTCCGTTCGAGCACTCGACGTAGTTGGGGTTCCGCGTGTAGTTCAGGAAGCCGTCGGTCGAGCTGAAGATGAAGCGGCCGTTCGCGAAGCCGCGGAAGATCTGCGAGGCCTCGGTGCGGTTGTACTCGAGGCCGCCCTTGATCTCGTGCGCGCCCATGAGGAGCGTGAGGTTCTCGTTCAGCTGGAGGCGCGTGTCGTGGTAGTCGACCGGAATGAAGAACGGCATCCCGAAGCGGTAGCTCCGGCCGAAATCGAACGCCGTGTCGGGGAGGGGCCGGTTCTGTCCGGTGATGTTCCCGGAGTTGTACGGACGGGGGCGGTCCTCCCGCGCGATCTGGAAGCGGAACTCGTCGGCTTCAACTCGGTCGACGAGCTAGCCGCGGCGCCTGACGAAGCCGTTCGCGGCAAGATCGTCTTCATCGACCACAACATGCCGCGAACGCAAGACGGCATCGGCTACGGCTATTTCGGCCGTCCGCGCCGCGAAGGTCCCACGATCGCCAGCAAGAAGGGTGCCGCGGCGATCGTCATCCGCTCGATCGGCACCGATCATCACCGCAACCCCCACACTGGCGTCATGACGTTTGCCGACGGAGCCGCGCCGATCCCGGCGGGCGCCTTGTCGGTTCCCGATGCCGAGCAAGTTCAGCGCATTTTGAAGCGCGGCGAACCGGTGCGTCTGCGCCTCCTGCTGACGCCGCGAACCATCGGAACGCGCCAGTCCGGCAATGTCATCGCCGAAGTGCCCGGCCGCGACCCCAGCGCGCCGCCGATCCTCGTCAGCGGGCATCTCGACAGTTGGGATCTGGGCACAGGCGCCGTCGACGATGCAGCCGGGGTCGCCATCGCAGCCGCGGCCGCCAAGCGTATCGTGGAGGCAGGCCGCCCACTTCGCACGATCCGCATCGTCTGGTTCGGAGCCGAGGAAGTCGGACTGTTCGGCGGGCTCGATTATCGCG
>CAZXSG010000384.1:0-5018 GCA_964643185.1 uncultured Holophagales bacterium | reverse complement strand
ACGCTCGCGGTCGTTGGAAACGTCGCGAGCCGGAAGACGCTCGGCCTCCACACGCGGCGTCACGTGTTCCACACGGGCGAGACGAGCGCGTTCGAGAATCTGTCCGACCTGCCGACGGAGCAGCACCCGCTGACCACCGCGAACCTGAGGAGCGTGCTCCTCGCGTCGGCGTCGATCCCGCTCGTGCTGAAGGGTGTTCCCGTACCGGGCGTTCCGGGAGTCCACCGTGACGGCGGCGTCGTGGACTACCACCCGGCCTTCGACTTCGGCCCGGGCGGTCCGGCAGGACCGCTTAGGGATCCCGCCCGGGCGGGATCCCCGAGCGAGGGGCTCGTGCTGTATCCCCACTTCTATCCGCACCTCGTCCCCGGCTGGTTCGACAAATCGCTGCCCTGGCGGCGCGCCTCGGGGCGGAACCTCGACCGCGTGCTCGTGATCGCGCCCTCCCGCGACTTCGTGGCCCGGCTCCCGAACGGGAAGATCCCCGACCGCAACGACTTCTACGCCCTCGACGATACGGCGCGCATCACGGCGTGGAGGGGGGTCCTCGCAGCGGGAACCGAAATGGCCGAGGAGCTTCGTGAGCTGTGCTCGTCGGGAAGGCTCGCCGAAAGAGTCGAGCCCCTCAGTCCGGGTCGATGAGAGGCTCGAAACGCTCCAGGGATCGCTGAGCCAGCGCGGGATACATGCGTTCGAGCGTGTCCTCGTCGCACTCGAGGCTCGCGAGATCTCTCGAGGCGTTGGGCGGAAGACGCAGGCGTGTCTTCTCCTCGTAGGCCTCGCGCGCGACGTACAGCAGGTCCTCGAGCTCCGCGTCCCACTCGGGATCCATCACGATCGCGTTCGTGAGCGAGGCCGGATCGCGCAGCGCGCGCTCGAACGTCTCGCGCCCCTGCGCGACGAGCCAGCCGCAGAACGCCTCGAACCCCTCCTCGGAGCAACCGGCGTTGATGAGGTACGCCGCGGCCCACAGCTCGCGCGTGGCGGCCCGTGCGAGACAGTCGTCGAGGCGGGCGTCGAAGCCCGCGATCTCCTCCGGCGGCAGCTCCAGCAGAAGGTCCGAGAGCACGGGCAGGAGGTCCGCGTCGGGCCCACCCGTCGCGCGGGCGGTCTCGATGAGCGTCCAGAAAGCGGCTTCGTTCACTGGCCGGATTCTAGAATCGCTTTCTCATTCCGCGAGGAGCTCCTCGATGCGCCTCGACAGCTCGGCCTCGGTGAGGCGCGTGGGCGCGTAGAGCCTCACGATGCCCTTGCGGTCCACGAGCGCGTACGTCGGCGTGGCCGAGGCGCCGTAGCGCACCATCGTCTCGGTGTCGATGGGCACGGAAACGCCGGAGAGGCCGGGATACGTCTCGGCCCAGACCTTCGCGACGACGTCCTTCTCTGCGGCCGGAATCGCTGGCTTGCCGTCGACCTCGCCGTAGAGGCGCGTGGGGGCCAGCATCGCGAGGCCCTTCGGGCCGTACTTGGCCTGGAGACGCGCGAGCTTGGGCGCCTCGGCCTTGCAGTCGCCGCACCAGTTGGCCCAGCAGAAGAGCAGCGCCGGCTTGCCCGCGAGATCGGACAGCCGCGTCTTCTTGCCCAGGACCTCTTGTGCGCCGATCTCGGGCGCCTTCTGGCCCTCCAGGCCGAGAAGGTTGATGTTCTTGGAAATGCGCGAGCGGAAGGCCGGATCCTTCGCCGCCGCGAGCTCTTTCTCGAGAAAGCGGATGGCCGCGCCGCGGCCCTCGCTCGCTGCGCGCAGCCGCCCCTCGACCTCGATGGCGGCGCCGAGCGCGATCGTGAGGTCGTCCTTCTCCGCGGGAATCTCGCGGCGCAGCTCGGCGACCCAGGCCGCGGCCTTCTCGCGCTTGCCGAGCATCTCGGCGCCCCGCGCGAGCCAGCCCACGGCATCGAGATACTCCTTGTCGACGCCGGTCTCCGCGCGATAGCGCTCCACGGCGGCCTCACCGCTCGCGAGGTCTCCCGCGGAGAGCTTGCCCCGCACGCCGCGCACGAGGTCCCCGGCGCTCGCGATGGACGGCGCCAGGAGCGCGGCGAGCGCGACGCCCGCGACAGCGGACGAACGGACGAATGACACAGATGTCCACGCGGACCTCATCGGGGAACCTCCAACGGCGTCCTTCTGGCAGCCTGGTCCCCGCGGAGCGAAGGCCGTGCCAGCGGCCCGGCTACAGTCCGAGAACGTCCGTCAGCCCGGTGTCCGGGGCGACCTCGACGGGCTCGCCGCCGCGCCGGAAGACGCGCGCGCCGGGAAAGCCGCGGAGCGTCACGACCCCGCTCCCGACCTCGAGCCAGGAGCCCTCCCGCAGGCCCGCGACGGGCTCGGGCCATTCCTCGAGGTACTGCAGCAGCCGCTCCTCGCGCGTCTCGCCCATGTGCTCGTTCTTGGGGTGCGGGTCCAGGTAGTGGAGGTTGAGCTGGAACGGCACGAGCCCGAGCGCGCGGAACGACGGCGGTTCGCAGATGGGCATGTCGTTCGTGGTGCGAATGGTCGGCGCCGCGATGCCCGATCCCGCCGAGGAGCCGATGTACGGCATTCCCTCTCCGGCGCGGCTCTTCAGCGCGTCGAGGACGTCGTGGTCGTACAGAGCCTTCAGCAGCCGCCAGGTGTTCCCGCCGCCCACGAACACCGCCTCGGCCGCGAGGACGGCGGCTTTCGGGTCCGCGGCCTCGTGAATCGAGTCCAGCCCGTAGCCCAGAGCCTCGAACCGCTGCCGGGCCTTGGCCGCGTAGCCGTCCCGGTCCGCGAGGGCGTAGGGCACGAACAGAACTCGCTTCACACGGTCAGAAAGAAAGGCCTTCACGGCCTCCGCCACGTGGTCGAGGTACCCGCGTCCCGCGACGGTGCTGTTGCTCACGAGGAGGAGGCGCAGCGAGGGGGCGGCCAGCGGCATGGGCTCAGTCCTTCTTGATCTCGAGCCGCACGAGCGCGCGCTTCACCCTTTGGTAGTCGATGGCGCGGCCCACGATCGAAACCTTGTTCGTGTCGCTCTTCTCGCCCGAGTTCTGCGTCGCCGTGCGGTCGCCCCTGGCGAGCTCCTCACCGGAGGCCGAGAGGAGCACGAGCTCGTAACGGCACTTGTAGTCGCGGTCCTTGTCGTCGTTCGTGTAGCGGAACACGGCCGTGGCCTTGTGCGTGCGGGACTCGTCTTTCGCGGCCTTCTCGAGATCGCCCTCGTCGGGCAGGTCCTTCACCTCGACGCTCTCGACGAGGATGTCGCCCACGACGATGCCGATGGGCAGCCTCTCCTCGGGAGAGAACGCGATGCGCGTCTCGACCTTCTTGGTCTCGCCCGGCAGGATCTCGTGCTTCTTCTTCGTCTCCGGCGTCTTCTCCGTGGTGCGCGAATCCGTCGCCGTCGACGTCGGGCGAACCCCGGCCGAAGAGGAGGACTCCGGCAGAGGCGTGCGGGTGGGCTTCGGGGGCACGGGTGTGGGCGTCGGCAGATCGCTCACGGTGACCGTCAGCTCCTCGGGCTCCGGCGTGACCTCGGGATCCGGCGTGGCGGCAGCAGCGACCGCCCCGCGAGGCGTTGGTGCCGGGTTCGCCGGCGCAGGAGTCGGGCTCGCCGTGGTTTCGGTCGAAGAGCCAGGCGAAGCTCCTCCCGCTCCGAACTGGCGGTACGCGAAGAAGCCGCCCGCGGCGAGGACGACGCCCGCGAGGAGGGCCAGTGCGAGCGGACCCTTCGACGCGCCCGTGGACGATCCGCTCATCGACGGGGGCGCGTGTTCGCCCGAGACGGGCAGCGGAGGCGGCAGCGCCGAGGGTGGCGAAACGAGCGTCACGGCCGGGCGGGTCGTCTGCGTGCGCGGGCCCCCCGAACGCGACGCGCCGCTGGGCGCGGGGGTGGACATTCCGATGATCGTGGGCGTTTCCTCGCCGTACGGGACGGCCCCGCGGCGCGAGAGCTTCAGCCCGAAGCACTCGGCGAGATCGGCGACGAACTCCGTGCACGTGGGATAGCGCTCATCCGGGCTCTTCGCGAGCACCCTCTGGATGACGCCGTCCACGCGCGCCGGCAGATCGGGCCGCACGAGCGAGGGGAACGGCGGCGCCATCGTGAGGTGCTTGTTGAGGATCGAGAGCGGCGACTCGGCCATGAAGGGCAGGCTGCCCGTGAGCACCTGGTACGCGATGACACCCAGGGAGTACTGATCGGCCCGGGAGTCGACAGGGAGGCCCGCGGCCTGCTCCGGCGGCATGTAGAGCGGCGTCCCGAGGATCGCGCCCGTCATGGTCAGCCCCGAGGTGCCTTCCGTCGCCTTGGCCAGCCCGAAGTCCGCGAGGAGGAGGTGGCCGGCCTTGTCGACGAGCACGTTCGAGGGCTTTACGTCGCGGTGCAGGATCCCGCTCTCGTGCGCGTGGTCGAGCGCCGCGCCGATGGACGCCAGGATGTCGACGACGTCCTCGGGCGTGAGGGGCTGCTGGAGCCTCTCCTTGAGCGTCCCGCCCGGGAGGAGCGGCATCACGAGGTAGGCCGTGTCCTCCTGCATGCCGAAGTCGTAGATGGGCAAAATGTTCTTGTGCTCGAGCTTGGCCGCGAGCCGGGCCTCGCGGAGGAAGCGGTCGCGGAACTCCTTCTCCCCCGCGATCGAGACGCCGATGACCTTCACGGCGACGGTGCGGTCGAGCACCTCGTCGTAGGCCTCCCAGACCTCGGCCATTCCTCCGGCGCCTTTTCTTCGTACGAGCTTGTAGCGCCCGAGCTTCTGGCCTTCCCGACTCACGCGCTGGATTATCCCTGCCCCGGGTTTTCCCAGGGCTCGACGTGCACGACGACGTCCACGACCTCGGGAAAACGGGCCACGAGATGCGCCTCCACGCGGTGGGCCACCTCGTGCGCGTCGCGCGTCGGGAGGCCGGGGTCGACGCCGATCGCGAGGTCGATGAACACGGCATCCGGAAGGCCGCGGCTGCGGGCGCTCCGGCAGGAGAGGACCCCTTCGATGCTCACGGCTTCCATCCCGAGGGCTTCCGGGGGAAACCGGGTCGTGTCCGAGGGGATTCCGGGGAC
>CAZXSG010000383.1:0-5053 GCA_964643185.1 uncultured Holophagales bacterium | reverse complement strand
GGCTGGAAGTTCGTGCCCGTGACGGTCACGACGCGTCCGCCGATCACGTTCGCGCAGGCCGGGGCGATCGCGGCGATCGTGGGGGCCGGGCAGTCCGCGACGTTCACGATCACGGGTGCCGACGGATCCGAGGTACAGCCATCACGGGAGCCCGTCACGGTGTAGGTGCCGGCGTTCGCCACAGTCGCCGCGGCGACCGAGTAGAACGACGTCGTCGTGGCTGCGGGAATGGGCATTCCGTTGCGATACCACGCGTAGGACGTGTAGCCCTCGGTGGCCCGGAGGCCCAGGGGAGCGCCCGCGCAGAACGAGAGGGCCGAAACGGCGTTGGGCTGGGGCGCGCGGCTGAAGTCGACCGGCAGGATCACGGGAGCGCTGAGCCCGGTGTTGCCGACCACCGCGGTCGAGCTCCTCACGCAGCCGAGCTTGGTGACCGTGACGGCCAGGGACGTCGTCGAGCCCGCGATCGTGGAATAGGTGATCGTCCGTGTGCCGGCGCCCGCCGTGATGGTTCCGTTGACGATCACCCACGTGTACGTCGCGAAGGGTCCGGCATCGGGAACGCTGGCGACGACGCCCGTGGCCGCCGCGCAGACGGAGGCCGGAGTCGTGATCGCGGGATCGGGGGGCGGCGTGATGGGTACGGTGACCGCACCGTTCGACGTGCACGCCGCGGACACGGTGACCGTCACCGTGAGGCCTACGGTTCCGGTCGCGCCAGCGGTGTACGTGATTTCACGGGTGCCCGCCCCGGCGGTGATGTTGCCGTTCGTGATCCCCCAGGTGAACGTTGCCGCGACGCCCGGATCGGGCACGGAGGCCTTGTTGAAAGCGGAGCCCGCACAAACAGGGTTGGGCACGGGCGTGATGGCCGCGGAGGGAATCGTGCACACGCTGTGCGGTACGCCCGCGGACACACTCGTGTTGTAGGCCGCGCTGCCGTTGTAGGTCGCCGTGAGCGTCTTGTTCCCCGCCGTGATGGACGTGAGGTTGCAGGTCGTCCCCATGGGCAGCGTGATGTTGCAGGTCGACACGCCGTCACTGACGGTGATCGTTCCCGTGGGAACTCCCGCGCCGGGCGCCGAGACGGCCACTCCCGCGATCACCGCATAGGGCTGGCCGACCGCGGACGGATCCGGGGTGTCCGAGGTGATGGTGGTGGTCGTGTTGGCCTTGTCGACCTGATGGACGGCGCTCGCGGAAACCGAGCCCGTGAAGTTGCCGTCCCCCGGGTACGACGCCGTCAGCGTGCGCAACCCCGGGGTGAGGAGCGGAATGGTGCAGCTTCCGGTGGCGACCGTGCCGACGCAGTTGTTGACGCCATCGGTCACGGAGACGTTGCCGGTGGGCGTGCCCGCGCCCGGGGCCACGGCAGAGACGGTGTACGCCACGGTCACTGCCTGACCGGTCACCGAGGGATCCGTCGCGTGCGAGTCGATCACCGTGGTCGTGCGTGCCGGGTTCACGACGAGCGTCGCCGTCGCGGTGCCGCCGGGGCCGCTCTCGCTCGACGTGATCGCCCCGGTGAGGTTCACGAAGGTGCCCGCCTGAGTGCCGGTCACGAGAACGCTGGTGAAGCCGCACGTGAAGGGCCCGGTGCTGAGCGTCGCACCTGTGAGGGTGACGGTGCGCGTCGCGGCGGTCCTGGTGAGAGTTCCGCCGCAGACGCTCGTCGTCCCGTCGGCGATCGCGAGGCCAGCGGGCAGTATGTCGGTGAACGAGACGCCGGTGAGCGGAAGGGTCGTGTTCAGGTTCGTGAGGGCGAACGACAAAGTCGTGGCCTGGCCCACCACGGTCGCCGGCAGCAGGAAACCCTTGACGAACGCCGGCGGCGCGACGGCCGTGAGCGTGGCGGTGTTGCTCGTCGTGCCCGCGCCGCTCTGGGTCGAGGCGATGGGCCCGGTCGTGTTGCTCTTCACTCCGGGAGTCGTGGCCGTGACCGCCACGGAAATCGTGCACGAGGCAAGGGAGGCCAGCGTTCCGCCCGTGTATCCGAGGCCCGTCGCCCCGGTGACGAGGGCGGGGGCGAAGGAACCGCCGCAGGTGTTCGTCGAGGTGAGGGGCGCCGCGATCTCGAGACCGGCCGGAAAGGAGTCGCCGAAGACGATTCCGCTCAGCACGGAGCTATTCGGGTTCGCGATCGTGAACGTCATGCTGGAGGTTCCGTTCACCGGCACCTGCGTGGGCGAGAAGGCCTTGGAGATCGTGGGCGCCAGGATTCCACAGGGGGCATCCGTGGCGCACTCGGTATAGATCAGATCCGTCGGGCCGCTTCCGATCGGCAGCCCTTCGGGGCGCAAGCCGACCTTGTAGAGCCCCGTCTGCTGAACGCCGAACAGGAACTCGAGGATGACCGAGGCTCCGGGCGCGATGGGCGTTCCGACGTTGATCGAGAGCGAGGAGTTGATGCCCCCGCCGTTGAACTGGCTCGGCGGTTGATCGAGGGTCGCCCCCGAGGTGACCACCGAGCACGGCGGCGGGACGGCGACGATCGCACACGTCGCGGGATCGTTGACGTTGCTGACGAACGTGGGGAGCGCATTCCTGGGCCTCAGGTCGGCATAAACCGAGGGCGCGGGGAACGTGGTGATGTCCTCGACCCGGAAGCGAAGGTGGGTCAGCGCCACGGCCGTGTTGTTCGTGATTCGCCGCCTCAGGCTCACCGTACCGAAGGAAGAGTTCTGAGCGGGTACGGAGAGAAGGTCTCTCGCGACATTCGGCGCTGCGGCGAAGCTCACCGTGGAGTCGAGCAGGGCGATCGTGATCGATCCGGTCAGGGAGGAGTGGGACGTCAGCTTCTGTGGACCCGGCGCGCCCAGGCGCTGCCCGAAGCCGGCGGACGTTCCGTTGGTATCGACGAAGTAGAAGTCCGCCGCATTGACGTCCGTGTCTTTCACCCCGTTGATCGTGCAGGGGCCTCCGAACGTGATGATCGATCCCGACTTTCCGCAGCCATCCCGGACGAACGAGTACTCGATCGAGAACGGCGTCAGCGCCGGAAGCCCGCTGCCCTCTTTGTAGAGCGTGTTCGCCTCCGAGGTGCTGCCCACGGCGTCGAAGCGATTGGCCAGGTTGAAGCTGGCTCCTCCGCTGTCGTTGTTGAAGAGCGCGATCCCGGCGTTGTCGGGGATGTTGGTGAAGTAGGTGGCATCGCCGATGGCCCCCGTGGGGCCCGAGGGGTAGGCCGGCAGCGAGTACCCGACGGAATTGGTGCACAGGAAATGCCCGCGCGGCGGGATGACGAGGCCGCTGGGGATGATGCATCGCGGGAAGCCGTCACTCGCCGTGATCGCGTAGCCCGACCCGCTGATCGGCGCGACCGTGTGGGGGCTGGCGGAATCGTTGTAGATCTCGATGAACTCGTCGTTCGCGCCGCCCGGACCCCGGAAGCGGAACTCGCTGATCACGAGACTGCCGGCTGCCAGTACAGGGGCGGACGAGGTGAGAAGAACCAGGAGGACGATCGACCTCACGCCGAGGGACACGCCGGTCTTCCAGCGATTGCAAGGTGTTTGCATGGATCGCGCTCCTTATTGACTTGAACCGATCTTATCCGGCCATGAGGATCGTCGACCGCCTGGTAGCTGGAAACCGCCGGCTTACAGCCGGAAAAGGAGCGGGCCGCGTCAGCGCGGCGGCGGTCCCGGAACCCGCCAGAGCGGCAGCTCGTCGCCTCGGGCCGGGACGGCGAGGACGCCGTTCTCGATCGCACCATCGTCGCTCTCGGGCTCGCACAGATAAACGGCGATCGCGCCGAGCGGCTGATCGGTGCGCACGAGCTGCGCGCCTTCCGGAACGGATCTCGCCTCGCGTTTCCACGAGACGGCGATCTCGCCCACCGTCGCGGCCTCGAGAATGAGTCGGCCGCTCTCGGTGCCGAGGCTCTCGACCGTGGGGACCTCGACCTCGAGTGTTCCCGCGGCAACCACGGCTGCCGAGGCGTCCTCGACGGCGAGACCGTGCTGCCGGAGATGCGCGCCCACCGAGGCCGGCACCACGTACGCCCAGGGCCTGTCGACGACGGTCTTCCCCACGAAGCGCGCGAGGTAGGGAATCGTCACCGAGGACGGCGCGCCGTCGAGCGTGCGCGGCGTGCGCGTGAGGATCTCGAGGGGCGTCTCGAAGCGCTCGAGGCTCGAACGCACGGCGATGCGCTCACGGGGCATGCGGCTCGACGCGACGAGCTGGACGATGTCGTCCCCGTGGGCGGCCACGTGTCGCAGCGTCTCGAGCATGAACGCGTAGGCCGTGCGGACGCGCTCCTCGAACGAGATGTACGAGTAGCACTCGAGAAGGAGGTCCATGCGGTTCGTGAGGCCGCGGTAGTTGCTGCCGAAGCGCGGGTTGTGGGGATACGTCATCCAGCCCTCCCCCACCTTCGCGCCGGGGTCCGCGTCGCCGCCGGCCTCGAGCGCGCGCTCGTCCTCCACGAAGTTGCCGTACCAGGAAGCATCGAGTCCGTGGTTCGCCTTCAGCGCGCGGGTCACGGGCGGGAGCAGCGTCTCGCGCATGTAGGTGATGGGCTCGGGGCGTCCGCTCTCGAAGGTGTGCGGCACGTCGTACGTCATCGAGAAGCGGTGCACCGAACCGTTCGTCGCATGGTTGTCGATGGTGAGGTCGGGCTCCCACACCTGACACACGCGGGACTGCAGCAGGCGCATCTCGAGCGCTTCCTGCCGCATGTAGTCGCGGTTCAGGTTGATCTTCGCCGCGTTGACGCGCGTGCCGACGCCGCTGTCGGGCCCGAGCTGACCCGTGAGCTGCGGGAGGTGCAGACGGCGATTGCCCGGGTCGATGGCGTCGTTACCGTCAGGGTTGAAGAGCGGCACGATCACGAGCGTGAGGTTCGCGAGGATCTCGCCCGCGCCCGGCTGCGTGCCCGCCAGGAGGTCCCGCGCGAGCATCAGACAGCCTTCCTTGCCTTCCACCTCGCCCGCGTGGATCCCGCTGATCACGAGGACCACCGGAAGGCCGAGACGGCGGGATTCCGCCGGCGTCTTCACCCCGCGCGCGGAGAGGACGAGAAGAGGCAGCTCGCGGTCTCCCGGGCTCT
>CAZXSG010000382.1:0-5066 GCA_964643185.1 uncultured Holophagales bacterium | reverse complement strand
ATCCAGCCCGAAACCGTTTCCGACCATCTGTGCTGGACGGCGCTCGGCGGCGCGAACAGTCACGACCTCCTGCCGCTGCCGTTCACCGAGGACGCCGTCGCGCGTGTCACCGAGAAGGTCGGGCGCGTGCAGGACGCCCTCGGCCGGCCGCTCCTCCTCGAGAACATCTCGAGCTACGTGGCGTTCCGCGAGTCCACGATGAGCGAGGCCGAGTTCATCTCGACCGTGGTGACCCGCTCGGGCTGCCGCCTGCTCCTCGACGTCAACAACCTCTACGTGAACGCCCGGAACCAGGGCTTCTCCACGGAGGGCTACCTCGCCACGCTGCCGAAGGGCGCCGTGGCCCAGATCCACCTCGCAGGCCACGACGACCAGGGCGATGTCGTCGTGGACACGCACGACCGCGACGTCGCGGAGCCGGTGTGGCGTCTCTACCGCCTGGCGATCGCCCGTTTCGGCGACGTCCCCACGATCATCGAGAGGGACGCCGGCGTCCCCCCTCTCGCGGACCTCCTCCGCGAGGCACACCGTGCCGAGTCGATCCTCGAGGCAGCCCGCTTCCGGCCTCTGCCCGGGGCCCGATCGAGCTGGAGCTCGCCGCTCCCTACCGGTGCCCCGCTGAACCTTCTGGGAGAGCGCCATGCTTTCGCCTTCTGATCCTCTCCACGGCACCCAGTCCCGCTTCCTGGCGGACCTCCTGGGCACGTTCGAGCGCACGGGCGAGGCCCGGTGCGCCGTATTCCAGAGACCTCCCCGCGGCACCGTGGACGACCGCTGGCAGATCTACGCCGACGGCTTCCTCACCCGCCTCCGCGAGGCTCTCGCCGCCGAGTACGGCGCGCTCCTCGCCGTGCTGGGCGACGAGGCCTTCGGCTCGTTGGTCGCGCGCTACCTCGAACGTCATCTGCCCCGCTCGTTCGACCTCGGCCATGCCGGCCGAAACCTCGCGGCGTTCCTGGAATCGGATCCCCTGTGCGAGAGCCTTCCGTTCCTGCCCGATCTCGCACGGCTCGAGTCCGCCGTGGCCGAGGTCTTCGTCGAGGCCGCGGCGGCGTCTCTGTCGCGCAGCGAGCTCTCGGGCATGGAGACGGCGGCCCTTCTCGAACGCGGGATCCGGCTGATCCCGGCCGTGCGCCTCGTGCGCTCGAGCTGGCCGCTCCCCGCCCTCTGGCAGCTGCGTTTCGCGTCACCCGAGGCCGAGCCCGGCCTCGCGCTCGAGGAGGGCCCGACCGCGACGCTCATCTTTCGGCCGGACGAGCTCGTCCGTTGCGAGGCGCTGTCGGCCCCTGAGGCCGCGCTCGTCGAGCGCCTTCTGAAAACCCCCGGCGCCTCGTTCTCGACGCTCCTGCCCGAAGGTGCCGAAGGCAGTGACGAGGCCGTCGCGGCCCTCGCGCACGCGCTCGTACGCCTCGCCGATCTCCAGGTTCTTTCCCGCTGAAGCCCCGAACCTCAAACCGATATCGCATTCAAGGAGTCGAAACAGAATGAACATCACCCACAAGTCACTCGCCGCCGCCGCGCTCTTGGCGGCTCTCGCCACACCTTCGGCCGTGCACGCCGAGGAACAGAAGGCCGCCGGCCCGGAGCAGGTTCCCTGCTGGGGCGTCAACGCCTGCAAGGGCCTCGGCGACTGCGGCGCCGCGGGCTGCCGGCAGTCCGGCTGTCACGGCTCGAACGCGTGCAAGCGGAAGGGCTTCCTCCGCATCGACAAGGAGACCTGCCTGCGTATCGAGAACGGCCGCCTCACGAAGGCGCCCGAAAAGGGCGTGAAGCCCGCGAAATAGCCGAAACCGTACGCGTGGGGCCGGCATCTCAACGAGAAGACCGGCCACCCACGGCGCTCGCGGCGGTGATCCGCTTTCGGCTCCCGAGCCGTAAATGCAGCGAACGCCCGGGAAGACCCCGAAGACCGACCACATACCCCGAGAGACTCGGGGAAGAAGGAGAACACCATGAAGAAGACCAACCTCAACAAGGCCCTTTCCGCCGCCGTCGCCGGACTCGTCGCCGGGTCCGCCCTCGCGTCGGGCGCCCTCGCTGCCCAGGACACGAAGGGCAAGGCCGAAGGCAAGAAGACCGAGGACACCGCCAACAAGGAAAAGCACACCTGCAAAGGCCAGAATGCCTGCGCCGGCAAGGGCGGGTGCAAGGCGGGCGACAAGGGCTGTGCGGGCAAGAACTCCTGCAAGGGCAAGGGCGGCTGCGCGGGCGCCCAGGCCAAGCACGAGTGCAAGGGCCACAACGCCTGCAAAGGCATGGGCGGCTGCAAGAGCGGCGACAACGGCTGCTCGGGCAAGAACTCCTGCAAGGGCAAGGGCGGCTGCGCCGTTCCCGCCAAGGCCCCCGAAAAGAAGAGCTGAGCGCACCCGGCCCGTCAACCGCGGGAAGGCGTGACCGCTCCCCGGCACGCCTTCCCGTTTTCGTCCGAGGCGAGCGAAGTCAGGAGAGACTGGACCGATGACCAACCCCTGGAACCTGCCCGCGCTCGGCCACGGCATCGGCCTCCGTACGAAGCACTACGGGGAGATCCTGGGTGCCTGGCCGAAGGTCGATTTCTTCGAAGCCATCACCGAGAACTACCTCGACACCTTTGGCCGCCCGCTCGAGATCCTCGACGAGATCGCGTCCCGCTACCCGTTCGTCCTGCACGGCGTGTCGCTCAACATCGGCAGCACCGACCCCCTGGATCGCGCGTACCTGATGAAAGTCCGCGCGCTGGCCGACCGCATCGGCGCGCGCTGGGTGAGCGATCACCTTTGCTGGACGGGCGTCCTCGGCCGCAACGTGCACGATCTTCTGCCCATGCCGCTCTCGCCCGAAGCGCTCCGCCACGTGGCCGCCCGGGTCGACGAGGCTCAGGACGTCCTGGGCCGCCCGCTCTTCCTCGAGAACCCCTCGACGTACCTCGAGTTCGAGAGCTCCACCCTTCCCGAGGAGGAGTTCCTGTCCGAGCTCACCGTGCGCACCGGATGCGGCCTCCTCGTCGACGTGAACAACGTGTACGTGTCCTCGTGGAATCACGGCTGGGACGCGGAGCGCTACCTCGACACGCTGCCGGCCGACCGGATCGTGCAGGTGCATCTCGCGGGGCACACCGACAAGGGAACCCATCTTCTCGACACGCACTCCGACGTCGCCAAGGACGAGGTGCTCGCGCTCTACGAAAGGCTCATCGCGCGCACGGGTCCCGTGACGACGCTGTTCGAGTGGGACGAGGACATCCCGCCGCTCGCAACCGTCCTCCACGAGGCGGATCGGGCGCGCGACGCGGCGGGAAAGGCGCTCTTGTCCCGTGCGGCCTGACCTCACGACACTCCAGTCGTTCCTGCAGGTTCTGCTGACGCACCCCGGCACCGCGGAAGAGGCGGCGCAGACGGCGCCCGCGCTCGCGCTCCTCCCGGTCGAGGACGCCCGGCGCGTCGCGAAGGGCCGGGGCGAGCTGACCGGCCTCGAGCGCATCGACATCTACCGCGAGATGTACCTCCTGAGAATGTACGACGCACTGTCGGCGGACTACCCCGCGCTCCTCACGCTGTTCGGCGAGCGGCGCTTCAGAACGTTCGTGCGGGACTACGTTGCCGTCTACCCCTCCCGGAGCTATACGCTCAACCGGCTCGGCGACCACGTGCCCGGCTTCGTGAGGTCCTGGGCCCCGAAAGGCCTCAAACGCCTCTCCGAAGACCTCGCCCGCCTCTCCCTCGCGCTCACGGAGACGTTCGATGCCGAGGACCGGCCCGGCACCGCCCCGCGCCTCGACGGCCTCACGGAAGAGGCTCTCCTCGCGTCCCGCTTCGGCGTCTCCCCGGCCCTCCGGGTCGCGCTCGTCAGCGTGAGGGCGCTCGACGCCTTCGACGCGCTGAAGGCCGGCGAACGCGCGCCCCGGACTGTCCGCTCCGGCCGGACGGCCGTCCTCTTCTCGAAAGAGAACGGGGCCGTCGTGCGCCGCGAGGAACCGGAGGCGGCGGGCTTCCTTCTCCATCGGCTCGGAACCTCCGAACCCCTCGGGGAAGCGGTGGCCGCGACGCTGTCGCGGTTCCCGCGAACGAAGCCCGAGGAGCTCCAGTCCTGGCTCCGCGCCTTCGCCGCCTCCTCGGACCTTCGGGCTCTCTGATCAGGGGCGGGCGTTGCCGGCAGAGGCTCCCGGCGCGCAGGCCATCTTCTTCCCCTTCACACAGAGGCAGGACGACTCCATCTCGATCTCGGCCCGTTTCCAGGCCTTCTCGAACCGCTTTTCGACGGCCTTGGCCTCGGCCGTCCGCCCCTGGCTCTCGAGCGCACGGGCGAGGCCCCACAGAGACCAGCCGTTCTCCGGGTACTTCACGAGGTCCTGGCGGTACACGGCCTCCGCCTCCTTCGCCTTCTCCGCATCGAGGAGGAAGGCGCCGAGCGCGTGCCTCGACGGCACCGTCCAGCCCGGCGGCTCGTCGTACTTGAGAGTGTCCTCGAGACGTGTGGCCTCCTCGAGCTTCTTCACTGCGGTTTCGAGCTGACCTCTGCGGTAGGCGATCTCCCCGTCGAGGTACGGGCCCGCGACCGACAGGACGTCGAGCGCGGTGTTGGAGCCCCAGTAGGCCTCCTTGGGCACCGCCGGAAGCGCCTTGACGAAGAGGTCGCGTTCCTGCGACGCCTCGTCGAGGCGCGAGAGCGCGGCAAAGGCCAGCCCGCGCGCGAAGTGCCGGTACGCCCGCGACACCGGGAGATACGCCTCGGGCTCTTTCGCCTTCAGGATCTCCTCCCACAGTCCGAACCGCTTCATCGCCTCGAGCTCCACAGTGAGGAACGCGTCGGTGAAGAGCGCGCTCTCCTTCACGAACTCGGGCGGCATCGACGCGACGAGCTCCCGGGTCTTCGCGAGCGCGACCGACTTGCGGCCCTCCATCATCGCGGTGTAGGCCAGGAAGTGGACGTTGTGGGCCATGTAGATGCGGTAGAAGCCGATCTCCTTCTGACGGGCCGCGTAGCGCGCGTCCGCCGCCATCGCCCGCTCGTTCGCCGCCGCGGCGTCGGCCCAGCGGCCCAGCCTCACGTCGATGTGGGACGGCATGTGGACCAGGTGCGGCAGGCCC
>CAZXSG010000381.1:1947-5066 GCA_964643185.1 uncultured Holophagales bacterium | reverse complement strand
ACGTGAAGTCCTTCGAGGGCCGGGACATCACGGTCGAGGAGCTGCTCACGCACCGCTCCGGGCTGCCGGAGTACCTCACGCCCAAGGCGGGCTGGTCGCAGGACGAGATCCTGGAGCGCGTCGCGACGCTCAAGCGGCCGAAGACGACCCTCCACGGCTGCCTCAACATGCTCCCCCTCGCGCGGCTGGTGGGCACGGTGGCGGGGCAGTCGCGGGCCGGATCCTGCCGGCAGGCGATCGTCCAGCCGCCTTTCGAGGACGAAGTCCCCGGTCAGCGGACGGTAGGTCGCCGTGACCGCGTAGCGGCGCTCATCGCGTTTGTTGTCCCAGAACATCTCCCGGAACCGGAAGAGGCCGATCTGCCAGACCACCGTCGTGGGCAGGCCCGACGCGAGACGCTTCTCGAGCTCGACGGGAAACGTCGACGACAGCCGGGCGAAAACGCGCAGCTCGCGACCCTGGAACCACGTGGAGACCGCGGCGATCTCCGGCGCCGCGGTTCCGCGAACGGCGAGGGGGCGGAGCAAAAAGAGCGCGGCCACGAGGGCGATCGGCGCGAGATACGCCGCCCCTCGGCCGCGCCCCCTGGAGGGCGCAAGGGTCACCCGTGAACTCTACGCTAGTCGCCAGGGCGAACAAACCGGGGGATCGAGAACCCGGCCTGTCCAAAATTCAGCGCGCCGGAGGCGTTTCCCGGCCCGGAGGGCTGAACAAATTCCGAGAAACCCCCAGGAAAAGGGCAGTTCAGACGACAGCTTCTCGCGCGGAAACGCCCAGGGCGCCGTTCCGGGTTGCTCCCAGCTCTTCCCGAAGGCGGCGGGCAAGGGCGGCGTGGAGCGCGTGGCCTCCGCGCGTCGCGACGATGTGCCCCGTGACGGGCACGCCCACGAGCGCGAGATCGCCCAGGAGATCCAGGATCTTGTGACGCACGAACTCGTCCTGGAACCGCAGCTCGCCGTTCTCGACGCGCTCGTCGCCGACGACGATGCAATTCTCCGCCGACGCTCCACGGGCGAGGCCGTGGGCCTTGAGCGTCTCGTACTCGGAGAGGAACCCGAACGTACGTGCCGGAGCGATGTGCTTGGCGTAGTTCTCGGGCGAGATCACGAGAGAGAGGGTCTGCCGCCCGATCACCGGATTCGGAAAATCGATGCTGTAGCTCACGCGGAGATCGCGTCCGGGCTTCAGCTCGATGCGCTTGCCCCCGGGGCCGGTGACGACGATCGGACGCGCGGGCGTGAAGGCGGCGGCCTCGCCCTGCCGGACGAGCCCGGCCTGCTGGAAGGCCTCGAGCCAGGGCGTCGAGCTGCCGTCCAGGATCGGAAGCTCGGAGCCGTCCACCTCGACGAGGAGGTTCGAGATGCCGGCGCCCGTCGCGGCCGAGAGGAGGTGCTCGACGGTGCCGACCTCTCCGCCACCCCTCTCACCGAGCGTCGTGGCGTGGTCGAAGTGCCCCGCGTTCTCGGCCAGGGCCGGTATGAACACGTCCCGGTCGCTCCGATAGAAGACGATTCCGTGATTCGAGTCTGCGGGCGTGAGCACGACCTCGGATCGCCTTCCGCTGTGCAGACCCACTCCGGACACACGCACCGGTCGCGCGAGCGTCGACAAAAACTTCATACGTCCCGGGTATACGCAGGCCCGGTGCCAGCCGGATCGTTCCTTTTTCGACCGGTTTCGCTCCTCGCGTGTGGCGCTTCTTCATCAGGGTGTCGCGTTCCCGCCGCTGTAAGGCCGAGCCCCGGGGTGTGACGTCGCGCACCGAACGGGTGCCCAGGGACGGGACTCGCTGTATTCTGAACAACCCCTCATGAGCGCCTCCCCTCCCGTCCCCGAAGACGAACGGCAGTACAAAGAGGTTCTCTACCTCCTCATGGAGAAGGTCCGCGCGACCAAGGCCGCGTTCTACCTGGTCGAGCCGAGCGGCAGCTTCCGCATCGCCGCGCAATACGGGTTCTCCCGGGGAGACCGGATCGCCAACGTCATCACGAGGAACGACCCGCTCGCGAATGCCGTCTATGAGTATCGCGAGCCCCACTTCATCAACGATCCCCGGCAGGCGGGCAAGCTCGCCGAGCTCATGGCGAGCGCGTCGACCACGCGCATCCTCACCGCGCCGCTTTATCTCGACGGCCGGATCATCGGAATCCTCGACATCCGCGACAAGGGCGGGCGCGAGCCCTTCGTGAGCGAGGACGTTCACTGGGTGAACGAAGTGTTGCGGCGGCTGGCGATGAGGGTCCGTTCGAACCCCCGGTTCGCCGCTCCCTCCGAGGTCGACGAGGAGAGTCCTTTCGAGTTCACGAGCGCGCCCGACAAGATGAGGGCCGTGCAGCTGAAGACGTCCACGTTCGCGGCGCCCGGTCGAGAGACGGCGGCCGCGCCTCGCGCGCCGTCGCAGGTGCTGGGGGCGCCGCCGCGCAAGGTGGATCCCGCCGTCGCCGGCGGCGACGGCGGGTTCGAGCCGCTCATCCTGACGGGTCCCATGGCCCTTCACACGATGACGGGGGCCTTCGGCTCGCCCTCGGTGGCTCCCCAGGACTCGATGATCCTCACCCGGGGGACGCCGGGGGCCGGACCGCCGCCCGTGCCGGAAGTGGAGCTCTCGACGAGGCATCTCCCCTCGGTCGTCGCGAGAACCCAGCGCTTCGTCGACGACTCCCTGGCCCAGGCCGGCAAGCGTGTGGCCGCGCTCCCCTCGGGCGCGTCCGCTCGCGAGGTGGGCTTCTACGCCCCGATTCTGGAAACGTGTCTGCTCCTTCCGGGAGTGGTGGCCGCCGCTCTTTCCACGCTGGAGCCGGGCGGAATCGAGATCAACCTGGCCTCGCGCTCTTCGGCCGACGACGCGGAGGCGCCCCTGCTCGAGAACCTCGAGAGGGTCGTGCCGCGCCCCGGCCCGAGGGAATCCCTGCGGGTCGGCCCCGGTTGCCACTTGACGGATCGTCCGAACCCCCCCGATTGCGGGGCGTACCCTGGACGCACCGCCTACCACGGGCCCGTCCCATCCTGTCGGGCCCATCGCAGACTGTCCCGAACTGCAGCCTGCCCATGCTGCAGCCTGCCGAGACCGCCGTCTGCCGACGACATAGGGGGTCGCGCCTGTCCCGCGTACCCCCCGC
>CAZXSG010000381.1:0-1937 GCA_964643185.1 uncultured Holophagales bacterium | reverse complement strand
CGCCCCTGCTCGAGAACCTCGAGAGGGTCTTCGCGCGCGCCGGCGCGACGTTCGGCTTTTCCGGTGTGAGGACGTTCCGCCCGATCGTTCTGCCGGGTCGCGAGGCCTCGCCACGCCTCACGGCAGCCGACGTCGCGGCCATTCAGTCGTCCGTGATCGCCGTGTCGCCCCAGTGGGTCGCCATCCTCTCGTTGGTCTTCCGGCCGGGCCTGGCGCCGGGAGAGCGAGAGGACACCAAGCCGATCCACCTCCTCGTCAAGAACGTGCTTTCCGAGATCCGCGGCGGCGCACGGCTCCGGGATACCTACCGCGGGCTCGTGAACAAGATGCTCGAGCCCGGGCTCAAGAAATATGCCCCGCTCCGCACGCACTCTTTCAACGTGGCGCGCCTCGCCCGGAGGCTGGCCGAGGAGTGCGGCCTCTCGGTCACGGAAACCGAGCAGATCACCGTGGCCGCCGTGCTCCACGATGTGGGAATGCGCGACCTCGCCTACGACGAGCTCTACGCCAAGCGAAGCCTCTCCGAGGACGAGCTCCGCCTCGTGAAGGAGCATCCGCGTGTGGGCGCCTTCCTCCTCGAGGAGATCGCGTTTCCGTATCCGATCGCTCCGCTCGTGAGGCACCATCACGAGCGCTGGGACGGGAACGGCTACCCGGCGGGCCTGCGCGGCGAGACGATCCCCTTCGGCGCGCGCCTCATTCACCTCTGTGAGGCGTGGGATGCGATGACCTCCCCCACGACGTACCGCTCGGTGCTGACGACCTCTCAGGCCTCCGAGATCCTCGTCGAGAAGCGGGGCACGCAGTTCGATCCCGAGCTCGCCCCTCTCTTCGTGCGCATCGTGGGGGATCTCACGGGCGAGGAGGGCTGAGCCCATGATGAAGTCATGGTGAAGTCCCGCGTCGAGAGGGAAGAGAAGAAGGCCAGGAACCGTGCGGACCTCCGGAATTCCGGCGTCCGGGCCATCGCGCAGAACCGGCGCGCGCTCCACGAGTACACCATCGAGGACAAGCTCGAGGCCGGCATCGTGCTCACGGGGCCGGAGGTGAAGTCGCTGCGCGACGGCAAGGGCACGCTCACGGACGGCTACATCTTCATCGCGAGCGGCGAGGCCTGGCTCGAGGGCGTTCACATCGCGCCTTACGAGGCGGGCAGCTGGAACAACGGGGACCCCAAGCGGAAGAGGAAGCTCCTCCTCCACAAGCGTGAGATCGAGAAGCTCGCGACGCGCATCCAGCGATCGGGATCCACCTGCGTTCCTCTTTCTCTCTACTTCAAGGGCCGTCACGTGAAGGCGCAGATCGCGCTGGTGACCGGCAAGAAACAGCACGACAAACGTGAAACCATCAAGCGCCGAGAGGCGGAGCGAGAGACGCGCGCCGCCATCAAGGCCGCACGGCGGTGAGCCCCGGCGGTCAGGGCGTGGGATGGACGCCTTTCCCGTCACTCCCTGGGAGGAACCATGAGAATGCGTCGTCGAGGAATCCGGGGATCCGTGCTGCTGGCCGCGCTTCTCGTTTCGGGGTCCCTCACGGCCCAGGTCGAGAGAAACGGCACGATGCCCGGTCCGCTTCCGATCTTCCCGGAGGATCATTGGTGGAACGTCGACGTCTCCCAGGCGCCTCTCGACACGAACGGCGCGGCACTCCTCTCCTTCATCGGCCTGACGAAGGGGCTGCATCCCGATTTCGGGGGCGACGATCCCGACAATGCCCCCAACGGCATCTACGGGATGATCTACATGACGGTCCCCGGCTCGCAGCCGCTCGAGCCCGTCGCGTTCGACTATGCCAGCCAGAGCGACAACGGGGCGCCCGGCCGGCCGCCGGGTTATCCGATTCCGGTCCAGGCGAAGACCGAACCCCGCTGGATGGAGGGCGGCCAGACCGGAAATTCCGGAGCGGGCGGCGACAAGCACCTCCTCATCATCGACCGC
>CAZXSG010000380.1:0-5068 GCA_964643185.1 uncultured Holophagales bacterium | reverse complement strand
GCGGACCCCGCGCGGGCTACGGCGCGCGAGCGCCTGGCCGCGCTGGTCTCGAGGAATCCCTCGCGAAGGGACGAGGCGCGTGCCGCGTGGGAGGAGGCCGAGAGGGCGGGCTCTCGCGAAGCGCTCTACCGCCTCGGGCGCGACGCCGAGGAGCGCGGCGAGCGGCTCGCCGCCGACCGCCTCTACGCTCGGGCTCTCGAGGAAGCGCCCGACGGCCCGCACGCGGAGGAGCTCCGGGCGAAGCTCGCCGAAGGCGCGCGGCGCGACGTCCGCACCCTGCGTTTCGCCGCCGGGACACTCGCGCTCGCGCTCGTGGCGCTCGGCGTCCTCGGGCTCCGGAGGTTCGGTGGTACGACGCTCGAGCGCTGGCTCCTCGAAGACGAAGGCGCCGCCCGCGACGTGCGCCCGGTGATCGGCCGCCTGCGGCACGAGGCGTTCAAGCATGGAGGCCTCCTCATCGCCGAGACGCTCGCGCGGCTCGAAAGCGGCGAGCCGGAGGCCCGGCGCGCGGCTGCGGGCCTGCTGAGCGAACGCCTCTCGGGGGACCTGGGCCTCGTGGCCGAGGCGCGGCGGGCGCTCGAGGGCTTGAAAACCGAGGCGCGCCGCCGGGGTCGCCGACCGAACCTCCGCGGAAAGGACCCGCCCCTCTCCCCGGTGCGGGTGGCCCTGGCGTCGCCCGAGGGCGCCGTGCCCGACCTCCGGAGGGTCGCGGGCGGCAGCCAGATCTCGGGCCGTGCGGGGCGCCGGCTCGCGGCGACTCTCGAGGCCGCGCGGGAGGCGCTCTCGGCCCGCGCCGGCTCCGAGCTCGGACGGCTGCTCGACCGGGCCGCGTCGTTTCCGCTGAAGGCCGAGGCTCTCTCAGCGCTGGCCCGCACGGCCGCCCGCGAGACGGGTCTCCCGGAACCCGATATCGAGATCCGGGCCGACGGCGAGGCTCTCACGGTGAGGCTGCCACGGGCCGACGCCGAGACGATCTTCCGGAATCTCGTGAAGAACGCGCTCCTCGCCTCGCAGGAAACGCGTGCGGGCCTGCCCCTTCGGCTCGGGCTCTTCGTCTTTGACCAGCGCGACCCGATCACGGGAGAGCGGTCGGTCCGCGTTCTCGTGCTCGACGACGTGGCACGCGAGCTGACCTCCGAGATGATCCACGGCCGGGCCGCCGAGCGCGGGCTGGGGGTGGTGGCCGACCTCGTGCGGCGCCATGGCGGCACCGTGGACGTGGCTCCGTCGCCGTCACCGGGGTATCGCAAAGCCGTGGTGGTGGAGCTGCCCGCGCTCGAGGACGAGGGGGAGGACGCGTGAACGAAATGCCGAGCGCAAGGACCCTGAAGATCCTCGTCGTCGAGGACGGTCACGAGTACACCGAGGCGTTCAACCGGCTTCTCCCGCCCGGCAGCGAGCTCCAGATCGTGCGCGCGGCGAGCTTCGACGAGGCGCGCGCGCGGGTGCTGGAGGGTGAGGTCGCTGGCGTGTTCCTCGACGTCGTCTTCGACCGGGTGCCGGAGGCGAGCCTCACGGGGGACCTGCAGGCGCTCATCCGGAGGTTTGGCGGCGACAGGGCCCGTGCCGTCGCGCATCTCCAGGAGAACCAGGGGTTCTACGTCCTGGACGCTCTCGTGCCCTGCCTCGAAAGGGGCACACGCGTCCTCATCGCCTGGGATTTCACGGCCGAGCCGAAGCGGTTCGCCGCGCTCACGGCGAAGTGTCCGGGGCTCATGGGCCTCACCGACGGGTCTTCGCTTTCAGCCGGCTCGCGCTCCTCACCTGATGCGCCAGAGGCCGATCGAGTCGCCCACCGATCCGACGCGCTCGCCGCGCTCGCGCAGGGTTTTGCGCACGGCCTCGAACGCCCGCGCCTCGGCGGGGTTGCCCCGGGCCGCGTAGAACTCGGGACCGATCGCCAGCGGCGTCTCGCCCATCGCGAGGAGCTGTCCGGGCTTTTCGACATCGGCCGGCCGGAGGAGCCGGAGCGACGGATGGCGCTCCACGAGGCCGCCGCTCCAGACGAGCGCCGGCAACGGTTCCCTCGAGATTCCGGGAGCGAGCGCGGCGAGCCGTGCGAGGTCCTGCCCCCAGTCGAGGTTGCTGTCCACGAGGAGCGTGCGGCCGTTGCCCGGCCCACCCGCGAGCGCGTTGAAGAACGCGAGGGGGTGGGGAGCCACCCGCACGCACTCGACGATCTGGAGCGAGAGCACGGCGCCCGCCGCGAGGGCGCGTCCGCGTCCCGCGGCGGGGGCGAGCGCCGCGCCGGCCACCAGGGCGAGGGCCGGGAACACGAAGAGGGCGTGTCTCACGCCCCGGTTGTAGTTCGAGAACGAGGAGATCAGGAGGAAGAGGGCGAGCGCGCCCAGGAGGGCGAGGACGAACCCGCGTTCCTTCGCCAGAGCCGCTCCCAGGAGCGTAGCGGCGAGCAGGCCCAGCGAGCACTTCGTGGCGAGCGCGAACGGGAAATACGAGCGGAATCCCCGCGTCGAGACCATCCCGCGGTAGAAGTTCACCCCCGGCGCCCGGTTCTGAAGCGCGACGCTCAGGACGCCGTTCAGGAGGTTGCCGGCCGCCGGGAAGACACGTCCCGTCGCCACGACGACCTTCGCAAGCTCCGGCTCACGGCCCATCTCTGTGCAGATCTCGCGGGCGAGGAGCTCCCTCACCTCGGGGGTCTGGTTGCGGCCCGCGAGCGCGAAGCCGAGAAGTGAAACGCACGCGGCCACCCCGGCGGCCCCGAGGATCCGCGTCGAAAGGAACCGCGCGGACGGGCGGACCGTGCCGGGCACGAGGAGGACGCCGAGAGAGAGGACCGCGAGGAGGGGAGCGTTGTATTTCGAGAGGAGCATGAGCCCCCAGAGCGCGCCCAGAGCGAGCGGCGCGCTCAGGCGCGTGTCGCCGTCGGCGAGCCGTGCGAGCGGCCTGAGGGCGAGCACGAGGAAGCAGGCCACCGGGAGGTCGGTGTGAACGAGCCCGGCGTGGGCCTGGAGGGTCGGCTCGAACGCCGCGAGCGCGAGCGCGAACGCGCCGGCGAGCGGACCGAAGCGGGCCCGGGCCTCGCGCCTCACGGCGGCGAGGAGAAGGGCGAAGAGTGCCACGGAGAAGAGGCGCGCACGAAACACGATGGTCTCGACCGGGACTCTGTTCCCGATCAGGAAGCGGCGGAGGTTTGCCAGGCGGCGGCCCGGCTCGTAAGGGCTCCCCGGTGGCTCGAGGGAGAGCCCCAGGAGACCCAGCGCGGCGCCCGCTTTCGCGAGCGGAGGGTGCTCGGGGTTCCAGCTCCAGGTTCCCTGCGTGAGGGTTTCGTAGCCCGCGGTGATGTGGACCGGCTCGTCGACCGTGGGCGAGTCTCCGGCGATTCGGGCGAGAACGAGACCCAGGGCGAGGCAGGCCAGGAGCAGGGAGACGGCGGGCTCGATCTTCTCGAGGAGACTCCGTGCTGGGCTCGACGAGGGCATCCGCGGGAGGCTACCGCACTGTGTCGCGAAGGATGTCGCGAAGGATGTCGCGAAGGAAGCCGCATGCTAACGTCGAGTCGATGGAGAGGGTTGTCGCGCCCTCGCGCCTCCTGCATGCACAGATCGCCGGCCCCGTGGGACCGCTCGAGGGGCTCGTCCGCGTGCCCGAGCCGGTCCGTGGTGCCGCCGTCGTCGCGCATCCCCACCCGCAGCACGGCGGCACGATGCACACGAAGGTCGTGCACCGCACAGCCCGCTTCCTCGCGGATCGGTTCCAGCTCCTCTCCCTGCGTTTCAACTTCCGCGGCGTGGGGGCCTCCGCCGGCTTTTACGACGAGGGGCGCGGCGAGACCGACGACCTCGTCGCGGCGGTGGATCACGCGCGCTCACTGGCCCCACAGGGGCCGCTCGTCCTCTCGGGCTTCAGCTTCGGTTCCCTGTGCGCGATGCGGGCCGCGGGAGTGAGCGCGGCGTCCCTCGGCGCCTCGGTTCGGCCGGACGTCCTGCTGCTTCTCGGTGTGCCGCTCGAGCGATGGGGTGGCGAGGAGGCGGCGAACCTCCCCCCGGGCCTCCCGGTGCTCTGGGTTCAGGGCGAGAACGACCACTTCGGCAATGGCGACGCGGCCCGCGCGCGAAAGGAGGCGCTCGGGTTTCGACTCGCCACCGTGCCGAATTGCGATCACTTTTTCGGGGGGCATCTCGACGCTTACGAAGAGGCTGCCGTGGGGCTCCTGCGCGGGGTTCTTCCGGGGGGATCGTGAAGGCCGCCTCGGGTCGGCTCGGTCTGGTGGCCGCGGCGTCGGTCGCCGGGGGGATCGTGGGCTACGGCGTGATCTTCTCGTTCTACGTCGCGGGCCTCTTCGGCGACGGCCAATCGGTTTCGCAGCTCGTCTGGGAGCGCACGCTCCGCGGAACGCTGCTCATGGGCTCGGCGCTGACGGTCTTTCTCCTGTTCGGCTTCGCCGCGTGGCTCCTGAGGTTTCGCACCGGCATCCTGCCCTGGACCGTTGGCGCTCTCTCGACGCTCCTCCTCGCGCGGTGGGACGCGGGCATCTTCATGCCCCTCGACCTCGTGTGGGTGGCGTTCTTCATCGTGCTCGCCGCGGTGGCCGGGAGGCCTGAGAACGAAGAGGACGAAGAAGACGAGGAGGACCGGTTCGAATGAGCGGGCTCCGGCCGGAGGAACGGGAGGAGCTCCTCCAGAGGGCGCGGCGCCGGGCCGCCGAGGCCGTGGGCGGAAGGGGGAGCCCCTCGGCTCCTCGGAACGAGCCGGCGAGCGAGGCCCTCCTCGCGCCGGGAGCCGCGTTCGTCACCTGGCGCAAGGCGGGCCGGTTGCGCGGCTGCATCGGCACCGTGCGCCCGTCGCGCCCCCTTTGGAAAGACGTCGAGGAGCATGCCGTCGACGCTCTCGTTTCCGACCCGCGCTTTCCCCCGGCCACCTCACGCGAGCTTCCCGAGCTCGAGCTCTCCATCTCGGTGCTCGGGCCGCTCGAGAGAATCGAGTCCTGGGAGGACCTGACACTCGGAGTCCACGGCACGTTCGTGGAAAAGGGCCGGCGCAGCGCGCTCATGCTGCCGAAGGTCGCCACCGAATGGGACATGACGCTGCCCGAGCTGTGGGAACC
>CAZXSG010000379.1:0-5070 GCA_964643185.1 uncultured Holophagales bacterium | reverse complement strand
GTGTTCGGGCTCGCGCCGTGCACGCGGGCCTCGGCTTCGGCCAGCTCGTGGAACATGCGCAGCGCCCGCGCCCGCGCGCCGTCGGGGATGGGCGCGCTCGCGAGGAGGACGCTCACGGCCTCGAGGTTCCGATCCTCGTGCTCGTGCCCATGCCCGTGCCCGTGATGGGGATCGTGGCCCTCCTCATGCGAGTGGCCGTGATGATCGTGGTGCTCGTGGTCGTGGGAAGGACCGACCTCGACATGGAACGTCCGCGCCCTCATGTCGTTGCGGAGCACCACCTCGCTGTGCAGCAGCACCCGTTCGGGGAGCCAACGCGAGACGATGGACTGGAGCTCGTCGAGGGTCACGAAGCCGGCGTCCACGGCCGCCCCGAGGAACATGTCTCCGGCCAGCCCGCCGACAGAATCGATATACAGAATGCGTTCCGTCATCTGAGCCCCCTGAGGATCTTGACCGCGAGCGCCGCGGCCCCGAAGCCGTTCCCGATGTTCACCACCGCGAGGCCGGGCGCGCAGGACGCGAGCATGGCGTTGAGCGCCGCGTGCCCTCCCGCGGAAACCCCGTAGCCGACGGGCGAAGGCACGGCGATCACGGGCGCGCTCACGAGCCCGGCCACCACCGAGGGGAGCGCGCCCTCCATCCCGGCCACCACGATCACGACCCGCGCGGCGCGCAGCGTTTCGAGACGTGTGGGATCCAGGAGCCGGTGGATGCCCGCGACGCCCACGTCGTCGAGCCGGGCGACGTCGGACCCGTAGGCCGCGAGGACGCACGCGGCCTCCGCCGCCGGCTCGCGATCGGTGGTGCCCGCCGAGACCACGACCGCGATGCCGATGGGCCGCCGGGCGCCCGGCACCGCCAGCTCCAGCATCGAGGCGTCGGCGTCCCACGCGAGCGCCCCGTTCGGCGAGAGCTTCTTCCAGGCGGCCTTGATCGCCGGGAGATCGTCGTGAGCGACGCGCGTCGCGAGGATGGGCCAGTCCAGATCCTCGCCCGCGGCCGCGCGCGCCTGGTCCAGCCGGTGTCCGACGGCCGCCATCTCCTCGGGCCGTTTGCCGGGCGAGTAGATCGCCTCGGCGAAGCCCGGGCGGGCGAAGCGGTGATCGTCGGTGATGACGCGATGCAGGCTCATGCCTCCCCCGCACGGTGGTAGCCCACGAGATCCAGCGTGACGCGCGTGACGCCGGCCGCCCGCGCCTCGGCGAGGAGCGCCTCGCGCAGGGTGTCGTCCGCGAGATCGGCAGCGAGGCGCGGCAGCTCGGCCGGAGCCACCTCGAGCCTCACGAGATCGTCCTTGTCGAGGCGCGCCCGGAGCTGCAGATAGCCGCGGTCCTTGAGCCAGCCCTCCACGATCTCGACCTTCGAGAGGCGTTCCCGCGTCACCGGCATGCCCATCGGGAGCCGTGAGGAGAGACAGGCCTGCGATGGCTTGTCGGCAAAGCTGCGCCCTCTGGCCTTCGCGAGCCGCCGTAGGTCGGCCTTGCCGAGCCCCGCCGCGTAGAGCGGCCGCACGACACCGGCCTCCAGCGCGGCTTTGAGTCCGGGCCGCACGTCCGCGTCGTCGTCGACGTGATAGCCGTACCCGATGGCCGGATACCCGCGGGCGACGCGGAGCCTCTCGATGGCCGAGAAGAGCTCCTTCTTGCAGAAGTAGCAGCGGTTTCCGGCGTTCGCGACGTAGCCGGGATCGTCGAGCTCGAACGTCTCGGCGGTCTCGAGCGGAGCGCCCAGCTCTTCGGCCACCCGCCGGGCCTCGGCGAGCTCGCGCTGGGAGAGGCTCGGCGAGACGGCGGTGAAGGCGGTGACGCGCTCCCTGCCGAGCGCCTCGAGGGCCGCGTCCAGCAGGATCGCGCTGTCGAGACCGCCCGAGAACGCGACCACGAGGCCCGTGTCGCGGTGCGGGGCGAGGGCTTCGAGAAGACGCGTCCAGGCCGGATCCTTCGGGAGAGCAGCTTCCATGCGGGCGGGATGTTACGTGGTGCGCGGCTCCGGGCCGTCGGGCCCCTTCGGCTGCTGCGCTTCCTTGCTCATCGCCGTCCGCCAGGCGTAGTGGAGACCCGAGAGGACGATCCCCGTGCCCGTGAGATGCAGGCAGACGACGCCGACGATCGTGGGCATCAGCCCGACGTTCGCGAGGAGGATCGCGACGATGGCGGACGCCTCCGTGAACGTCGTGGCCTTTCCGAGCGCCGAGGGCGGGAACTTCTTCACTCCGAGGAAGATGAACATCACGAGGCACACGGCGACGATCGTGAGATCCCGGAAGATCATGAGCACGAGCACCCACATCGGGACGTGCAGCTGGGTCGGCGTGCCCGGGAGCGCGAAGACGACGAACGTGGAGACGAGGAAGAGCTTGTCGCAGATGGGGTCGAGCACGGCGCCCAGGAGCGAGGTCATGTCGAACCGGCGGGCGATGAAGCCGTCCACCAGGTCCGTGAGCGCGGCAACGACGAAGATGATGAGGGAATCGCGGTGGCGGCCCTCGAGGATCGCGACGACGAGGAACGGCAAGGCCGCGAGCCGGCCGAACGTCAGGAGGTTCGGGAGCGTCCAGGGGCGGAGCTCGACCATTCGGCCTCGTTCGGGCTCAGGGAGCCTTGGCGGCGAGAGACGAGGACGACGGGGCCGTCGACGCCGACGTCCCGGCCGTAGCCGCCGCGCCGGAGGACGCTGCGCTATTTGCCGCCGGCTGCTCGAGCCGAACGTAAACGACCTTGCCCTTGGGCACGATGAGGTTCTCCTTGGTCATCGCCGACATGGTGCGCGAGACGGTCTCGCGGGTCGTGCCGATGGTATCGGCGATCTCCCTCTGGGCGGGCCTCACGAGGACCACCCAGCCCCCGCCGGCCTGCCGGCCGCGGGCCTTGGCGAGGTCGCGGAAGTAGCGCGCGAGGCGGCTCTTCACGTCCAGGGAGGCGAGGCCTTCGATCGTGGCGTTGGCCTGCCGGATGCGGCGGGAGAACGAGGCGAGGAGCGCTCGCGTGAGGGCGAAGTTCGCCCGGAGGAGGTCGAAGAAAACCTGCCTCGAAAGGCAGGCCAGCTCCGCGCGCTCCGCCGCCGTGACACTGGCCGAGCGCGGCGAGTCGTCGATGAGCGCCATCTCGCCGAAGTGATCGCCGTCGGCCAGCGTCGTCACGACGACGTCGCGACCCTCGGGCGAGAGGATGGAGACCGACACCCGGCCCTTGACGATGACGTAGAGGACGTCCCCGGGCTGGCCCTGCATGACGATGCGCTCGCCGCGCCGGTACTTGCGAAGCGTCGCCGCCCGGTTGAGGGCCGCCCGATCCGCGAGCGCGAGGCCGCTGAAGAGCGGCACCTTGGCGAAGAGATCGATACCGAGCGTCATCGGGCCTTCTCCCCCCGGCCGAGTCTCGCGGTGCGTTCCAGCGCGACCACGGTTTCCCGTCCGGTCACATTTTTGGAGTTTCCTTCTGGAAGTATGCCGCAATCCGAGAGCGCTGCCGGGTTTTCGCCCTTCAGGCAGGCCGGCGTGCGCACGCGCAAGGACCCGGCGGCAACCACCGCGTGCAGCCGCTTCAGGAGCGCGGGCATCTCGGAGCGGTGCACGAAGGCCTCGGCTCCGATGCGGTGCGAGTCCCTGGAGATGTCGAAGAAGCCGAGCGCCACGGCACGAAGGAGCTGCGCTCGGTCGGCCCGGTCGACGGCGTCGACGGCAATCTCGGCGAGGGTCGGCACCGGCGAATCCCGCACCTCCGGCACGAACGCGGAGAGCAGCACGGCGAACTGGGCACGGGTGACGCGCGGCGAGAGCACAGCCTTCTGCGAGAGCTCCGGGAGGTTCTGGAGCCGGAACTCCACGCGGGCCTCGTCGGCCTTCTCGCGAAACGTCGCGTCCCGCGCGGCCAGCTGGTCGTAGAGCGCGATCGCGTCGGCCCAACGGTGCGTCTGTGCAGCCAGGGTTGCGACGACCTCGGTCCAGGCGGGATCGCTCGCGTCGATGGCGCGGGCCCTCACGGCCCAGGAATACGCGTCCTCGAGCTTCCCGTTGCCCTCCGCCGCGCGCGCGAGGATCTGATAGCCCGCCGGCGAGGAGGGCTCGAGATCCAGGAGGGAGAGCGCGAGACGCCGGGCCGTTTCCAGCTCTCCCGAGGCGAGCGCCTTCTCGGCCTCGGCGCGCCTTTCCGCGACCAGCTTGCCGCGCACCTCGGCGAGGCGGGACTCGAGCCGGCGATCGCCGGGCAACCGCGAAAGCGCCTTGCGGTAGCCCGACGCGGCCTCGCGCAGGGAGCCCTCCAGCGCGTCGAGGTCGGCGTTGGCCTCGAGCGCGGCCGTGTAGTCGGGGTGCGACGAAAGGAGGGCTTGCAGCTCCTGCCGAGCCGTTTCCCGGTCGTCGCGGTGGAGGGCGACGTACGCGAGAGCCAGTCGGAGCGCCGTGGGCGGCTCGACGTCTCCCCCGTTTCCTCCGTTTCGAAAGCTCTTCTCGGCCGCGGCCGGATTGCCGGAATCCAGTGCCGCGAGGCCCGATGCGAGCCGCCGCTCTTCCTTCGGGGTGAGGGCGGGCGAGGCCGGAGCCCCGGTGCGGGGATCGCGAAACGCGAACGCCCCGGTCGCCTGGCCCGCGTCCGATCGCTTCGGGGGAGGCGCCTCGGCACAGCCCATGAGAACCACGAGGGCGCCCAGGCAGACAGCGAGGTAGACCTGCCGGACTGCCCGCACCACCGGGGACCGGTTGCCGATCAAGCTCCGGCTGGCCGGACGGGATCCGGGCTGCGCGGCGTCTGCGGCCCCGAAGCCGCGGACGCGACCTGGGCGACCGTCGCGATGGCGTGCTTGTAGACGAGCTCTTCCCTGCCGTCGACCTCGAGGACCATGGCGTACTTGTCGAACCGGCGGATCCGGCCCACCCGCACCCGCTCGGTGAGGAGGGTCACCTCCACGAGCGTGTTGTCCCGGCGAAACTGGTAGAAGAACCCGTCCTGAACGTTGATGGGCGGCTTGGGACCGCTCATGTCGCGGCCCTCCCGGGGCCTCACTGGCGGCGGAGCAACTCTGTCCATGAGACGCAGGACTGTATCAGGAAACGGTCGTCGAACTTCGGCC
>CAZXSG010000378.1:3669-5072 GCA_964643185.1 uncultured Holophagales bacterium | reverse complement strand
GGCGTGCCACGGCGGCCGCCGGGGCTAACCGGCGGTGGAGGTCCGCCGGGCCGGACCGTTCGACCAGCCCGTGCGGGGGCGCCGTTACGGCGGCACGATGAGCCTCCTCGGCGTCCTCACGGGAACGAAGGGCGAGGTCAACACGTACGCGCTCTTCCACAAGGCCATCCACGTGGTGGGCGTCTACGTGGGCTCGGTCGCCCTTTTCGACGCGCTCAACCGCGCGCTCTCAGCGAGCGAGATCCACCCGGTCATCGATACCGTGTTCGGCTTCGACGAGGTGCGCGGGGCGTACGACTACCTCGCGAGCGGCAAGCACTTCGGGAAGGTCGTCATCACGCTGTAGAGCCAGGCAGTCCTGCCGGACTGCCCGGCGAACGCGCCGCGTCGTAGGTGCCGCGATGGCTCCGGACCTCGTCCTTGTGGCGCTCCACCCATTCCCAAACGCCGCACACCGCGGCGCCGAGGCTCTCTCCCAGCGGGGTGAGCCGGTACTCGACGCGGGGCGGCACGACGGGGAAGACCTTGCGGGTCACGAGGCCGTCGCGTTCCAGCTGACGGAGCGTCTTCGTGAGCATCTTCTGGCTGATCCCGCCGACCTTCTCGAGGAGCCGCGTGAAGCGCACGTCCTGCGGGCCGGCCTCGCCGCCCAGCTCCTCGATGACGAGGAGCGTCCACTTGTCCGCCACGCGCTCGAGGACCTCGCGAACGAGGGCCTCCGTCTCCGCGGACGGCCTGCTGTCTACACTCTCCATTAGGTAAGTATGGAACTTTCGGGTGCCTTCTTGCCAACGGAAACCGTGAGCCCTACCTTGCCGGCATGACGACTGAGACGATCTCGCCCCGCGCGCTCGGCTCCACCTTTCCCTCGGTGTTTCCGCTCGCGCTCGGCTGCATGGGCATGTCGGGCATGTACGGCCCTTCGGACGACGCCGAGAGCCTCGCCACCCTCCATGCCGCGCTCGACGCGGGGGTGAATCTCCTCGACACGGGCGACTTCTACGGCATGGGCCACAACGAGCTCCTCGTGGGGCGGGCGCTCCGCGAGATGGGAAAGGGCGCGCTCCTCTCGGTGAAGTTCGGGGCGCTGCGCGGGCCCGACGGCGCGTGGCTCGGCTTCGACGCCCGCCCCGCGGCCGTGAAGAACGCGCTCGCGCACACGCTCACGCGGCTCGGGGTTTCGCACATCGACATCTACCGCCCCGGGCGGCTCGACCCGGCCGTGCCCATCGAGGACACGATCGGTGCGATCGCCGAGCTCGTGAAGGCCGGCTACGTTCGCGCGATCGGCCTTTCCGAGGTGGGCCCCGAGACGATCCGCCGCGCGCACGGGGTGCATCCCATCTGTGACCCGCAGATCGAGTACCCGCCCCTGAGCCGCGGCCCCGAGACGGGGGTCCTCC
>CAZXSG010000378.1:0-3659 GCA_964643185.1 uncultured Holophagales bacterium | reverse complement strand
GCCCGGTTCCTGGGATCGACCGGCGGGCTCCACCTGTCGGCGCCCATCGTGGGCATAGCAGGCACCCCCGACGGCGGCGGCTACTGGCTGGTCGCCTCGGACGGGGGCATCTTCAGCTACGGGGACGCCGTCTTCCGGGGCTCGGCCGGCGCGCTTCCCCTGGCGGCCCCGATCGTCGGGCTGCCCGTCGCTCGAGCCACGGGCGCTTTCTGGCCGCGGCCCCGGGACGGGGATCTTCCCCGTACTCGAGGGGCTGGGCATCGGCGTGACGGCGTACGGAGTCCTCTCGCGAGGGCTCCTGAGCGGCTCGAAACCCACGGGGCCCCAGGACTTCCGCGCCTATCTGCCGCGCTTCACCGGGGAGAACGCCGCGCGGAATCAGGCTCTCGTCGACGTGCTCGTGAAGCTGGCCGCGGAGAAGGGCGCCACGGCCTCGCAGCTCGCGATCGCCTGGGTCCTGGCCAAGGGGCGGAGCATCGTCCCGGTCATCGGCGCGCGCACGAGGCCGCAGCTCGCGGAGTCGCTCGGCGCTCTCGCGTTCGAGCTGACACCGGCGGAGATGGCGCGCATCGAAGCGGCCATTCCCCCGGACGCGGCCTCAGGCACCCGGTACGACGAGCACCAGATGAAGATGCTCGACAGCGAGCGCTGAGCCGCTGAGCCGTTCCGTATCTGTAACACGATTGGTTTGTTGATACCCTCACGGCGTGTCGAGCAGCCGCTTCGCCGTCGCGGTCCACGTTCTGGCGCTCCAGGCGCTCTCGCCGGAGGTCCCCCTCACGTCGGCGTACCTCGCGGGCAGCGTGAGCACGAACCCCGTCGTCGTGAGGCGGCTCCTCGCGCTCCTCGCCGGGGCGGGCCTCGTGACGACGACCCCGGGGCCCCACGGCGGGGCGCGGCTGGCCCGCCCGGCGGCCCGCATCACGCTCGCGGACGTGCTCGCGGCCGTCGAGGAGGACGGCCTCCTCACGCTCCACAAGAGCCCGCCGAACCCCAGGTGCCCCGTGGGCCGGAACATCGAGGGGGTGCTCTCGGGCCTCTTCGTGGAGGCCGAGCGCGCGCTCTCGAAGACGCTCGAGCGCACCACGATCGACGACGTGGCGAAGGCCATCGGCAAGTGTCTGAAGGCGAATCCGCCTAAATCGTAACTTGAAATGTTATAGACTCTTCCCGCGGCAGCTTGCCGCTGGAGGACATTCATGAGCACTCTCGTCACCGTCACGGGCGCCACCGGAAACATCGGCCGCGCGCTCGCCGAACAGCTTCTTTCCCGCGGCGTCTCCGTGCGGGCCGTCGCCCGCGACGCGGGCAAGCTCGAGGGCCTCGTCGCGAAAGGCGCCGTGGCCGTCACCGCGGATCTCGCGGACGTGCCGGCGCTCACCGCGGCCTTGGAGGGCGCGGATGCCGCGTTCCTCATGGTGCCGCCGAGGTACGACGCACCCGACGGCCTCGCCTACCAGACCGCCGTGGGGAACGCGATCGCCGAGGCCGTTGCGGCATCGGGTCTGAAACGGGCCGTGGCGCTCTCGAGCCTCGGCGGCCACCTGGCCTCGGGCACCGGCCCCGTTGTGGGCCTCCACCGCTTCGAGGAGCGGCTGAAGGCCCTCGCCGGGCTCTCCCTCGTCATCGCCCGGCCCACCTACTTCATGGAGAACCACCTCGGCTCGATCGGGCTCATCAATGCCGCCGGGTTCAACGGCGGGACGATTCCCGGCGACGTGGCGTTCCCCATGATCGCCACGAAGGACATCGCCGCCGCCCTGGCCGGCATCCTCGAGGCGCCGGCCTTCGAGGGCGCCTCCGTGCGCGAGCTCCTCGGACCCCGCGACTACACGATGGCCGAGGTCACGACGATCCTGGGCGCGTCGATCGGCAAGCCCGATCTCGCGTATCGCTTGCTCCCCGACGAGGCCCTTGCCGAGGCTCTCCTCGGGCACGGGTTCTCGCGGAGCATCGTCGACGGGTTCCTCGAGCTGAACGCCTTCATCGGCGGGCGAGGCCTCACGGGTCTCGGCGTCCGCACTCCCGAGACGAACACCCCGACCTCGCTCGAGGAGTTTGCGAAGGACGTCTTCGCGCCGGTGTACGCCGCCTCCTGAGGTGCATCCCTCGAATGGGGGGATAACATCGGAGCGCTGTGGAGAAAAGGCCGGGCCTGAAGCCCCGCGTGGCGATCGTCGACGACGAGCCGGCGATCGTTCGCATGGTTCAGGCCCTGCTCCGCGAAGCCGGCGCCGAGGCCGAGGGCTTTCCCTCGGGGCAGGCCTTCCTGGAAACGGCTTCCGGCGCGTACGACCTCGTGCTCTGCGATCTGGCGATGCCGGAGATGTCGGGTCTCGAGCTGCTCGAGCAGGTGAAATCCCGCGACCCCGGCGCCCGTTTCGTGATCCTCACGGGCCATGGCTCCGTGCCCACGGCGGTGGACGCGATGAAGAAGGGAGCGACGGACTTTCTCGCCAAGCCCGTGAGGCTCGAGGAGATCCGCACCCTGGTGGGACAGATCGCCCGCACCGAGCCCGAGACCGCGGCGGCTCCGTCGCGGCCGTTCGCCCTCGGCCGGGACCCCGCCTGGCTGCGCCTCCTCGAGCGGGCGCGCAAGGCCGCCGATCTGCCCGTGACGGTGCTCATCCGGGGCGAGACGGGAACCGGCAAAGAGGTCGTGGCCCGCTACATCGCGTCGTTCGGCCCACGGGCCGGCAAGCCGTTCGTGGTCATCAACTGCGCGGCCGTGCCCGAGAACCTCCTCGAGAGCGAGCTCTTCGGGCATGCCCGCGGGGCCTTCAGCGGCGCCGACGTGGCCCGCCGGGGTCTCTTCGAGGAAGCGCACGGAGGCACGCTCTTCCTCGACGAGGCGGGCTCGATGGGCCTTGCCGCTCAGGGCAAGCTGCTCCGCGTGCTGGAAGACCGCAAGGTCCGCCGCGTGGGCGAGAACCGCACCATCGACGTGGACGTGCGCATCCTGGCGGCCACGAACGTCGACCTGGCAGACGCCCTGGCGTCCGGAGCCTTCCGGGCCGACCTGTACTTCCTGCCGGCTGTCTTGACGCCGCAGGTTCCCGGGCCCCCGGGCCGGCCCGGGGGGACGCCGGCCGGCGGCCGGCCTCTCGGCTACTCTGGCGACGGAGGGACATCCGCTCCTCGGTGGTAAGGTGGTAATGCACTCCTTACCAATGAGGTGCCCATGACGAGACGAGCCGTGAGCAAGCTGACCGCCAAGTACCAGACCACCGTGCCCGCCCCCGTCCGGGAGGCCCTGGGCCTCCAGAAGGGTGACGCCCTCGTGTTCGAGGTGGACGACGAGGGCCTCGTCACGCTGCGCAGGGCCGTCCCGCTCGACGAAGGCTTCAACCGCGCACTCGACGCGACGCTGGCGGAGTGGGAGTCCGCGGAGGACGAGCAGGCGTACCGTGACCTTTGACCGGTGGGACGTGGTCGTGGTGCCGTTCCCGTTCGCCGACCGGGCCGCGAGCCGGCGCCGGCCGGCGCTGGTGGTGTCCCGGGCCGACCCGCTGGGCAACGTGGTCGGCCATCACGTCCTTGCGATGGTCACGAGCGCGGCGCACCGCCGCTGGCCGCTGGACGTGGCCCTCGCCGATCTGGAGGCGGCCGGCCTCCCCGCGGCCTCGCTCGTGCGCATGAAGCTGTTCACGCTCGACGCG
>CAZXSG010000377.1:0-5076 GCA_964643185.1 uncultured Holophagales bacterium | reverse complement strand
TGGGCCTTCTTCCAGGCCAAGAACATTCGCCGCAGCTCGTTCCAGGTGGTCTCCGGGCCGACGGTCATCGAGGTTTCGCTCGAGGGCCTCTCCGGCCGGCGGGCGCTCTTTTTCGAGACCCTCGCCGGTCCCAGGGTCGAGCCCGGTGAAACCCGGATCGTCTCCGTCGAGGCCGCTCAGGCGCCCTGAGCCGCGTCTTCGTGCGCCGATCTCCAGGCGCCCGCCGCCCAGGCCAGCCCGAGCGTCTGCGCGAGGAGCACGCAGATCGAGGGAATGGTGAAGTTGAATTCCACGACGCCGTGCAGCGCGAGGGCGAGGAAGGCGCACAGCCCCGCCAGGAGCCACGCGCTCTCTTCGCGGTGCGGCTGCTCGAAGTAGGCGATGAACAGCACGCGGATGGCGAGCCCGAGCGCGACGAGGCTCAGTAGCAGGCCCACCAAGCCGCCCGTCACCAGGATCTGCAGATACTCGTTGTGCGCGGGCAGCACGTACGTGTTGCCGGTCTGCACACGGCGGTAGCCCTCCACATAGGCGCCGAGGCCCGTGCCGAAAACCGGGAACAGCCCGGCCGTTTTCCAGGCGGTCTTCCACAGCTCGAGCCTCGAAACCTGGAGCGCCTCGCGCGGGTCCGACTGCACGAAGCGGAGCAGCGGGCCCGTCGTCACGAGCGCCGTGAAGACCGTCGCGAAGACGAACGCGACCGTCGTGGCGATTCGCGCCGAGCCGCGCTTGCGGCGGCTGCCCTGGCGGCTCGCGAAGAACAGGAAGAGGGCCAGCGCCGAGGCCGCCGCGAGGAAGCCTCCCCGTGAACGCGTGAGGCCGATGCCCGTGGCGATGACGGCCCACGCGAGGAGCGCGAGGCTCAGGGGAACGAGGCGCTCGGCGAGGCGGGTGAGGCGCTCGGCGGCTTTTCCCCGGCGCGAGGCCGAGGCGAGGATCTCCCGCAGCGCGAAGCCGCCCGCGAGGAAGAGGCCGATCAGGAGGTACCCCGCGAAGTTGTTCGTGTAGAAGACGCCGTGGATGCGCGCCTCGTGCCCCTCCCGCGCCACGGCGACGAACACGTGGATCACCGCGGCGAGAACCACCGTTCCCGCGAAGAGGCGCCGTCTCAGCCGGGTGCCGAGCAGCCGGAAGGAGCCCACGAAGGCCGCGATGTAGGTGAGCACGAGGAGGATCGTCTGCCAGGTCTCGCGGGGGGCGAGCGAGATGCGCGAGGGCGGCGCGGGGCGCGAGAACGTGGCGAGGACCGCCGCCGCCTCACCGTGTACGACGGCGGTCGTGGGCGAGAGGAACGCCAGGAGACCGGCCGGGAGAGGAAGGAGCTGAAAGAGCCCCAGCCCGCCGATGGCCACGAGGAATGCGAGAGGCAGGGCCGCCTTGCCGAGGGCGGGCCGCGGAAGACGCGAGAGGAACGAGAGCGCGGTGAGCGAAAATGTGAGGATCTGGAGCTTCAGGGTAGCCTCTGGGTGGAGGCCACCCTTGGGAACGGGCCCCAGGATCACGAGCAGGAGAAGCAGCACGTACGCCAGGCCGTCTTTCGGGCACGGCCCGAACGCCTCGGCGACGAGTCCACGAAGCCTATGAAGAAATACCGGCACGCATTCGTTCTCGTTCTTTCGATCTCGTTCCTCGGAACCGCGCCACGCGCCCAGGCGGCCGACGAGTTTTACACGACGCGTCTCCGCGCGGGGCAGGACGCGCTGCGCGCCAAGCGGCACGCCGAGGCCGTGGATCTGCTGCGCATCGCGGCGTTCGGCCTCCTCGAGCAGCCACCGCTCCTCATGGAGGCGCTCTCGTGCCTCACGGTCGCCCAGTCGCGCGCGGGCCGGATCGAGGCGGTGGACGTCACGCTGCTCCGCATGGTCGAGGTGGAGCGGCAGATCCCCTCGTATGCGAGGGCTACGCTGGATCCGGCCGTCCGTACCGAGTTCGAGGCCCTGGCGAAGAAGCGACTTCCCCCCGAAACCTCCGCGTCGGTGCCCGCGCTCGTGGGCGCGTCGACGAAGCCTCCCGCGGCTCCCTCCGCTGTGCCGACGGCCGTGGCCGTGGCCGCGCCGGTGGCGACGCCGGTCCCGGCGCCGCCCTCTGTATCGACGCCCGCCGCGACCTTTTCCGCTCCCGGCGCGGCGGAGCTTCTCGCGTCGTCCCGCAAGCTGATCAGCGAGGGGAAGAACGTCGACGCGCGCAAGCAGCTCGTCGCGGCCCTTCCGGTGCACGGCCGGAACCGGGACGTTCGGAAAGCGCTTCTCGAAGCGAGCTGTCTGAGCCGGGAGTGGAAGCTCGCGGTGGAGCAGATTCCCCTGGTCGAGCCGTTCGGCGAAGGGGAAGAGCCGCTCGCCTTCTATGCCTCGGTCGCGAAATTCGAGACGGGGGACGTCGAGGCGGCGCGGGTCCTCCTCGGCCGGGTGCGATCCAGGCTGGCCTCGAGCTCCTACGTGGACTACTACGTGAAGCGCATTCTCGGATGAATTTTTTTTGCGGGGCGTCACACAAAGGCCACCCTGCCTTGACTTACCTTCCCGTAGCAACCTAGACTTCAAGGACTCTCGGGGTTTCGAGTAAAGAGGTGCCTACATGAGCAAGTTCCTTCGCAATCCGCTCGCCGTTTCTCTGGTCATCATCACCGGCACGGCGGTGTACGCCTCCTCGGGCAAGGCCCCGGTCGTAACCATCGACGAGGTCACCTGCGCGCCTGCGAAGGGCAACGCCCGGGTTTCCGCGACGGTGAAGGACGCGGCGGTGGCGCGGGTCCTCGTGAAGACCTCCGCCGATGCCGCCGAATACGCCGTCGAGATGCGCGCCGACAAGTCGGCCAAGGATCGTTACTGGGCGGTGCTCCCGGTTCCGGCCGACGGCATCACCTCTCTCGAAGTGCGCGTCGCCGCGAGGGGCGCGAACGGGGATCAGGTGGCTTCCGAGCCGCGCAGCGTTCCGGTTCAGGCCACGGGCTGCGCCGTCACGCTCACCGCGGACCAGCAGAAGGCTGCCCAGAACCTCACGCTCGGAGCCACGGTGGCCAATCAGGGCGCCGCCAAGGGCTTCGCGCCGACCGGCATCGTCGCCCAGACCTCCAGCAAGGGTGAGATGCGGCCTTACGACGGCTCCGTGCCGTCCGCCTTCCGTGCGGGCGGGGCAGAGCCTGTTTCGGTGAAGACCGGCCCGCAGCGCGGTACCGGTGGTGGCTACGACACGCCCACCCCGACGGTCACCGTCACGCCCACGCCCGAGAGCGGGCGTCCCGGAAAGACCAAGGGCTGAACAGGCCACCTCCGGGGAGATCCAAGGGATCCAAGAGCCGCCTTCGGGCGGCTTTTTCATGAGCTGAACTGCTGCTCACCCGAGGCCCATCGAGTGGACGTCGAAACGAGATATCGGGTTGCCTCGTTCGGAGATTCGGGGACGATTCTCGACCTCGACTCGGGGACGTTCTCCCGGTTGAACCGCACGGGGGTCCTGCTCGGCGAGGCCCTGGCGCGGGGCTCTTCCCTCGCGTCGGCCGCCACGTTGCTCGAGCGGGACTACGGCATCGATCGCACGGTCGCCGAACGCGACGCCCGGGAGTTTCTCGAAGGGCTGACCCACTGCTGCGCGCCCGCGAAGCCGGTCAATGCGGTCACGTTCTCGAAAGGACCCGGCGGTGACGTGCTGCGGGTTTCCGGGCGCCCGATCCTCTCGGTCGATTTCGAAGCAAGAACGCTCACGCCCGATTCCGAAAGGCCCGCGGGTCTGGCCGCCGATCTGGCCTTGCGCTGGGCCGCTCCCCACCTTCTCTGGGCGGCCGGCGTGCCGGTGCTCCACGCGAGCGCGGTGAATTTGTTCAGGCAGGGGGGATCTGTCGTCGCGTTTCCGGGGGCGAGCGGCGCGGGAAAGACCACTCTGGCTCGCGCTCTCGTGGCCGGAGGGGCACTCCCCGTTTCCGAAGACGTTCTGGTGCTCGATGGCGCGCTCGAGGTGGTGGCTTCGGGAGAGCAGCTCGTGAACGACTGGGTGAGCTCTGCGGTGCCCGAGTTCGAGCGAGGCCGAACGATTCCCTGGGGGAACCTCCCGGCCCAGGCACAGACCGGAGCGCGACGGCCCCTCGGGAGCCTCGCGTTTCCCGAGAGGAGCGCCACCGTGCGGGATCTCGAGCCCGTTCCTCTTTCGCTCGTCGAGGGGCTCGAGCTCCTGCTGGTGGGGTCCTTCGCGGAGCGGGCCTCGCGGGAGCTCTGGGCCTCGGTCTTCGAGGTCGCGGTGCGGCTCGTGCGTTCGGTGAGAGTCCAATCGTTGCGGGTTCCCGAGGGGCTGGACCGGCTCAGCGCGGCCGCGGGGCGCTACAGCCTCACGACGATGTCGTAGCTCGCCTCACCGTCCTCGGGGGGCTGGGATTCGAGCCAGGCGTGCCCGTCGTTCGCGGCGTCCGTCAGCCGGAACCCCATGACGAACGGCTCCTCCGCCGCACCGGCGTCGAGCGCGATCTCGAGGAGCACGCGGCGATAGCAGTTTCCGCCGTCCGGGAAGCGCCGATCCAGAAAGCCGATGGCGCTCCGCAGCAGGGCGCGCCCGGACTCGGGTCTCCTGGGACCCGACCGGCCCAGCTCCCGATACCGCGCGAGGAGAGGCTCGGGCCCTTCGTGGCGCCGCCGCCATTCCATGAAGGGCAGGGCCACGAGGGCGCGCGTCGCCTCCCGTACGAGCACCGGAAAGTCCTCGCGAAGCACGTGGGTGGTCTGGAGAGTCATGGAGGTCCCGTGCGAATCAGGCCCTGGCCGAGGAGGTCTTTCAGCAACGACTCGACGTCGGCCGCGGCCTGCGATTCGGGGATGCGCGCGCTTTCGGCGAGCCGGAGCGTGGCCGCACGGGAGTCTTCGCCGCGCACCAGGCTCTCGACGACGTGGACTCCGGTCGCGTTGAGCCGGAAGCAGAGGCCCTTTCTCAGATCGAGGAGCAGGCCTCCCTCGGATCCGCCCGAGCGGAGCTCGATGCCGGGAGCGAGCGCAAAGAGCATCTCGACCCTTTCAGCCTTCCGGCGGGAGGCTCGAAAAGCAAAAGGGCGCCGCGTGAGGGGGGGCCGTTTGAGGACGCGTGTCCGGGGGGTTG
>CAZXSG010000376.1:0-5092 GCA_964643185.1 uncultured Holophagales bacterium | reverse complement strand
CCGAGTTCCTGGCCGGCGGGATGGCGCGGGTGCTGCGCATCCTGCGCGTGTTCCGCGGCCTCAGAGCCACTAAGATTATCTCGACGTTCATCCTCGAGAGGCGCACCCGGGGCGTGGTGCTCGCGGCCACCCTGATCGCCGGTCTCCTCGTGTTCGTGTCGAGCATCGCGATTCTGCAGGTGGAAACCCTCCCCGAGAGCAACATCAAGACGCCCGAGGACGCCCTGTGGTGGTCTTTCGTGACGATCACGACCGTGGGCTACGGCGACAAGTTCCCCTCCTCGACGGAAGGGCGCCTCATCGCGAGCGGACTGATGCTCGCGGGCGTGGGTCTTTTCGGCGCGCTGTCCGGCTTCATCGCCTCGTGGTTCCTGCGTCCCGAGCAGCAGCACCAGGAGAGCGAGATCGAGGAGCTCATCGCCGAGGTCCGCGCGCTGAGGACCGAGGTCGCGGCGCTTGCGGTTCTCCGCGAGGCACCGCCTTCGCGCGAAGCCGAGCGTCCCGGCGCGGGCTGAGCCCTCAGCCGGGCTGAAGGGCCCCCGCGGGAAGTAGCAGCGGAGCGCCCGGTCCAACGGGCAGGCCGAGGAGATACCAGCCGACCAGGAAGATGGTCCACACGATGAAGAAGACGACCGAGTAGGGGAGCATCAGCGACAGCAGCGTCCCCATGCCGGCGTCCTTCGCGTACCGCTGCACGAACGCGATGATGAGAGCGAAGTACGTCATCATCGGCGAGATGATGTTCGTGACGCTGTCGCCCACGCGGTAAGCGGCCTGGGTCAGCTCGGGCGAATAGCCGAGCAGCATGAACATCGGCACGAACGCGGGCGCCATGACCGCCCACTTCGCGCTCGCGCTGCCCATGAAGAGGTTGAGGAGCGCCGAGAGCGCCACGAGGCCGATGAGGAGCGGCACGCCGCCGAGGCCGAGTGCCTTCAGTAGGCCGGCGCCCTTCACCGCCACGATGAGACCGAGGTTCGTCCACTTGAAGAACGCCACGAACTGCGCCGCGAAGAACACGAGGACGAGGTAGCCGGCCATCGTCTTCATGGCCTCGTCCATGCCCTTCACCACGTCCCGTTCGCTTTTGAACCGGCCGGAGCCGAAGCCGTACGCGAGCCCGAGGAGCAATCCCCCAAGGAAGATGAACGTCACGATTCCCGACAGGAACGGGGACGTGAGCACGCTGCCCGTCTTGGCGTCCCGTAGGAATCCCGAGGACGGGATCAGTCCGGCGAGGACGACGAGCGTGAGCAGGGCGGCGGTGATGAGCGTGAACTTCAGGCCGCGGCGCTCGGCGGCGCTGAGCGTCTCGAGCGGCTTGAGCTCCTCGGCGGAGCGGTACTCGCCGAGGCGGGGCACGATGAAGCGCTCCGTCACGAGCGTGCCGGTGATGGTGAGGAGGAACGTGGAGGCCGCGAGGAAGTAGTAGTTGCAGGCCGGGCTCACCACATAGGAGGGAACGAGGATGCGCGCTGCCTCCTGGGTGAGGCCGGCGAGGAGCGGATCCACGGTTCCGAGGAGCAGGTTCGCGCTGTAGCCGCCCGAGACCCCGGCAAAGGCGGCGGCGAGACCTGCGAGGGGGTGGCGGCCCGCGGCCTGGAAGAGCAGGGCCGCGAGCGGCACGAGGAGCACGTAGCCCACCTCGCCCGCGGTGTTGGACATGACCCCGGCGAACACGATGACGGGCGTGAGCAGGGCCTTCGGGGCGCCCAGCACCAGACGCCGGAGCGCGGTTTCGAGGAGGCCGCTCGCCTCCGCGACGCCGATGCCGAGCATGGCGACGAGCACCGTGCCGAGGGGCGCGAACGAGGTGAAGTTCTCGACGAGCCCGGTGAGGATCCGGTGGAGGCCGCTCACCGAAAACAGGTTGACCACCTCGATGACCTTGCCCGTCGAGGGGTGGGTCACCGAGACGCCCAGCCACGAGGTCACACCCGAGAGCACGACGATGGTGAGACCGAAGAGGGCGAAGAGCGTGGCCGGGTGGGGCAGGGCGTTGCCGCCGCGCTCCACGATCCTGAGGAGGCGGGAGATCAAACCATCGTTCATGTGCGCGCGAGAACGGTTGCACCCGCCGTTCTATTCCTGGGCCCGTGGCACCATGCGGCGTGCTCGCCACTGGGCTGCTCAAAGACGTCGCCGTCGTGCTCGCGGCGTCCTTCCCCGTGCTGTATCTGGCGCGGCGGCTGCGGCTCCCGACCATCGTCGGGTTCCTCGTCACCGGGGTCGTCTCCGGGCCTCACGCGCTCGGCCTCATCAGCGACGCGCAGCGCGTCGAGCACATCGCCGAGCTGGGGGTCGTGCTCATCCTCTTCTTCGCGGGAATCCACTTCCCGCTCTCGCGTCTCAGGGACCTTTCGAAGACGGCCGTGCCGGGCGGCTTCCTTCAGCTGACCCTCACGACCGGGCTCGTCGTGCTCCTCACGGGATTCGCAGGAACGCCGCTCCGTCAGGCGATCTTCTACGGCTTCCTCGTGACGCTCTCGTCCACGGCCGTGCTTCTCCCGGTGATCGCCGCGCGCGACGAGATGGGGAGCCCGTACGCGCGGCGGTTCCTGGGCGTCTCGCTGTTCCAGGACCTCGCGGTCATCCCTCTCGTGCTCCTCCTCCCCGCGCTCGCGCCGGCGGGTGTGGGTCCCGCCGCGGGCGCGGTCCTCCTGAAGGTCGGGTTCGCGCTCCTCGGGATCACGCTCTTCGTGGCGACCGCGCGGGCGCTGCTGCCGCGCCTTCTCGACGGGCTCTTCCGTCTCGGCAGCAAGGAAGGCTTCACCGACGGCGTGATCGTGCTCGTCCTCGTGGTGATCGCGCTCTCCGAGGAGGCCGGAATCTCGGCGGCGATGGGCGCGTTCGCGGCGGGCATCGTGCTCGGCGAGAGCGAGTACGTGCACGAGATCACGTCGGCGCTCGCTCCGTTCCGCGACGTGCTGTCGAGCCTCTTCTTCGTCTCCATCGGAATGCTGCTCGACCCCGTGTTCGCGATGCAGAACATCGTGCTCGTGCTGCTCGTGGTGACGGCCGTCGTGGCGGTGAAGGTCGCGGCCGCGTTCGGAGCGCTCCGAGCGATCGGCACGTCGGCGCGCACGTCGCTTCGCACGGCCCTGGCGCTCGCGCCCGTCGGCGAGTTCTCGTTCGTCCTCGCCACGGCGGGGCTCCCGCTCGGTCTCCTCACGGAGTCCAGCCAGCAGCTCTTCGTGGTCACCGCCGTGACGACGCTGGCGCTCGCGCCGCTCCTGGTGGCCTGGGCTCCGCGACTCCTCACGCTGCTCGCGGACACACCGGAGGTCGCCACGGGCGAGCACCACGCGTCGCTCAAGGGGCACGTGGTGATCGTCGGCTACGGTCTGAACGGCCGGAACGTCGCCCGCGCGCTCCTCGAGATCGGCGTGCCGCACGTCGTCCTCGAGGCCGATCCCGACCGCGTGGCGGCGGCGCGAGCCGATGGCGTGCGGGCGATCACGACGGACGCGACGGCGCCGGAAGGCCTCGATGCGGCGGGCGTGCCGGGAGCCGTGGCCGTGGTGCTCACGATTCCCGACCCCGACTCGGCGCGGCGGTCCGCGCAGCTCTGTCGCAGGCTGTCGCCCACGGCGCGGATCCTCGTGCGCACGCGCTACGTGCGCGAGGTGGAGGCGCTCCTCAAGGGCGGGGCCGACTACGTGATCCCCGAGGAGTTCGAGACCTCGGTCGAGATCGTCTCGCGCGTGCTGCGCATCCTGCACGTGCCCGGCAACGTCGTGGCCACGCAGATCCGTCTCCTGCGCGACGAGGGATACAGACGCCTTCGCGAGGCGGGCGCGCACCCGTCGGACGCGCGGCGCATGGAGGCGCTCGTCAACGCGGGCACGACAGAGCTCTTCCTCGTGATGCCCGATACGTGCGCGGACGGCAGGACCCTGGCCGCGCTGGACCTCGAGTCGCTCCACGTGGCCGTGCCGGCGCTCCTCCGCGACGGCAAGCCGCTCGCCCCGCCCCCGCGCGACGTCGTGATCACGGCAGGCGACACGCTCCTCCTCGTGGGTGCCCACGAAGATCTCGCGACGGCGATGAAGAAGCTCGAGGAGTCCCGCGCCGGCTGAATTCCAAAGCGAGAGGTGCCGCGACCCGATGGTCGGCTGTTCCATCGCTAAGGGTAAAATCTCCTTTTCGTGTCTGGCAGATCGACCTTCACCGCATTCGTGGACGAGGCCGGCGATGAAGGCTTCAAGCTGGATGGGGGCAGCTCCCGCTGGTTGGTCCTTTCGGCAGCCGTTGTCAGGACGGCCATCGAGCTTGAACAAGTGAAGGTTGTTGATCGAATCCGAGTTGCCCTGGATCGAAAGGATCGGGAGCCCCTTCATTTCTACAGGATGAAGCACCTGCATCGTCTCGTGGCCGCCTCGCACGTGGGTGGTTTTCTCGAATCGGTCCAACATGAGGGTCTCGGACTTCAAGGTCTATATGGAACGCTTGAGAGATGACCCGGCTTGCGGGATCGAATGGAGCGTCCTTGATGTCGACGCCATTTGTGCATCGAACCACCACAACTCGATGGGACTCCAGGTCGCCGATGTCGTCGCGAGCGCATGCTACGCAGCGGTTCATCGAATCAAGACGTTCACGGAGCCGCGGTACGCCGAAATCCTCCTGCGGAACGTGTACGAGCACTCGGGTCGACGCTTGAGGTATGGCCTGAAATTCTGGCCGGCCGAGGCCGAGAGGACGGCGGAAGAGCACAAGGATGAAGAGTCGAACTGGCTCCGAAAAAGGAAATAGGCAGGTCCCTGGCCCTAGGATCCCACCCCGATTGGGGCTGCCATCGTTTCCGACGACCTAGGGTGGCTCCAGCGCCTACCTGCCACTGGCAACATAGGTTGTCGGGGAATGAACGTCAAGTGCGGGCGGACCCGGGAAACCATCGCCGGCTAGAGAGAGCGGAGCGTGTGGACAGGGTCAATCGCGGCCGCCCGGCGAGCCGGCACGAGGCTCGCGAGCGCGGCCACGCCCAGGAGGAGCGCCGAGACGCCGACGAGGACCACGGGATCCACGGGGCTCGCTCCGAAGAGCACCGAGGACAGCGCTCGGCCCACGACGGCCGAGAGCCCGAGGCCGA
>CAZXSG010000375.1:0-5093 GCA_964643185.1 uncultured Holophagales bacterium | reverse complement strand
GACCCTGGGGCGGGTCGCCCGTGCTGCTGGTCGCCCCCGACCAGGATGCGGCCGTCCGGCTGGACGGCCACGGACGACGCGAAGTCGATCGAGCCGGATCCCAGGCCGATGACCGCGAGGCCGCCACCGCCGAATCCGGCATCGGGTGTCCCGTTCTCCCCGTAGCGCGCGACCGCGAAATCGGTGGTGCCGTCGCGGTTGGTGTCACCGGCCACGAGGATCTTTCCATCGGGCTGGACCGCGAGGGCCGGGCCCCTGTCGGCGCTCCCGCTACCGAAGCTGGTGATGACGCGGCCGCCGGTACCGAACGAGGCGTCGAGCGATCCGTTCGTCTCGTAGCGAGCCACCACGAAGCTCAGCTTTCCGAGCGCGCTGAGCGAGCGCCCCGCGACCAGGATCTTCCCGTCGGGCTGGAGGGCCACCGCGAACCCGAGGTCCGTGCCGCCTCCGAAGTCGGTGGTGACGCGTCCGCCCGTGCCGAACGACGGATCCAGGACGCCGAGAGCGTCATAGCGTGCGAGGGCGAAATCGTACCCCGAGAGGGCGTCGGTGTAGCCCGCCGCCACGAGCTTGCCGTCGGTCTGGTGAGCCACGGCGCGCACGATGTCGGTACCGGTCCCTCCCATCGCCGTCACCACCTTGCCTCCGGTTCCGAACGTTGGGTCGAGGACGCCGTCCGCGAGGGCGCTGAACGCACCGATCAAGGGGACGATGAGGGCGAGGGTCTTGTTCATAGTCGCGCTCCTGGGCGCCTCAGTGGGCTCTTCCTTCGAGGATAGCAAGAGCGCGGATTCTGGCGAGTCCTACCGATGGATCGATCGAAGAAACCGTCCCCGTCGAGCCATGAGATCACGGCCTTGCCGGGCTCGCCCGTCATGAGGATCTTCGAGTCTGCTTTTCAGAAAGATAACCGCACCCCTACCTGTAGTACCCCGCGACATCGACGAGGACATCGGCCGTGCCCGCGGGCTGCGTGGTTTCCACGCGGATGGCTCCGTTCTCTCCCAGCGAGAGCTGGGTGAAGGTGGCGCGCGTGTCCCCCTGGCGGAAGGAGTTCACCGACGAGGGCGGCGAGGGGGGACCCTCCGCGAAGACGCGCAGCGCGCCCGGAGTCGTTGCCGAGAGCACGGTGACGTTCGCGGCCACCGCGCGGGCGTCGGAGGGAATGCCGCAGGTGCCGGCGACGGGAAACCGCCTCGTGCGCGCGGCGTTCAGCGAGGGCCCGCCCGAGGGACTTTCAGGAAGGCGTGTGTCGACGACGCGGCACGGTTCGATCGTATGGAAGCCGAGACCGGGGGCGCAGGTCAGGGCGTCGATGTACGTCGTGACGGAGCCGTTGGCTTCGCAGGAGCCGCTGGTGACCGTCACCGAAAAGCTCGTCGCGCCCGTCGATCCGGCCCGGAACTTCATGCTCGGCGCAGCGCCGTTGGTGAGGAACGTTCCGTTCAGGATCCGCCAGGTGTAGGTGTCGGAAGGTCCGCCACCCGTTGCCGTCACGATTCCTTCACCGCCTGGGCAGACGCTCGCCGGGGCCGTCACGCCGAAGCCGGTGAGGCAGGGAGCGCCCAGGCGCATGAGCCCGAGATCCTGATTGAAGTAGTTCTCGAAGACGCCCGTCGCGATCACGACGCGCCCGTCCGGGGAAACCGAGCCCGCGGTGGGAATGTCCTTGGTGATCGGGCTGAACGAGGTCGTCAAGAGACCCGTGCCATCGGTTCCGAACGCGGGGTCGAGGACGCCGTCGAGCGTGTACCGCGCGAAGGCGGCGTCGGAGCCCCCGGAAGCGTAGTGCGCTCCGAACGCGAGAATTCGGCTTCCGATGCGAACCGCTCCGCTGAGGGGCGCCGACGCGCTCGGAGAAAACGACGTCCGGGAGAGCCCGGTGCCCGTGCCACCGAACGAAAGGTCGAGCGTTCCCTGGGAGGTCAGCCTCGCGAGCGCGAAGTCCTGATCCGCCGCCCTGTCGGGGCTGGTGCCTCCGCAGAGGATGAGGGAGCCGTTCGGACCGGGGATAACCGTGGCGAGGATGTCTTCGCGCCCGGGCGGAAAGTCCACGATGGTGGAGCCTCCCGTCCCGAACGACGTGTCGAGCGTCCCGTCTTCTTCCAGGCGAGTGGCGAAGAAATCGAAGGACCCGTTCGCGTTGGTCGCGCCTCCGATGACGATTCTCCCGTCGGGCTGGAGCAGCGCGGCTCCATTCTGGGTGGAGCTCGTCGCGGTGCCCAGAAAGACGCGCCCCGAGTGCCCGAACGAAACATCCGGGCTGCCGCCCTCGAGCATTCTCGAGACGACGATTCCGAATTGATTCGGGCCCCCGGTGCTGCCCACGAAGAGGATCCTCCCGAAGGGGTCGAGATAGATCCGTCCGCCGTCCTGGCCGTTGAGGCCGGGGATGCCGTCGATGCCGGCGAGGATCCGCTTGCCCCCCGTTCCGAAGGAGGAATCCAGGACACCGTCTTTCTCGAAACGAAAGAGCGCGACCACGCGCTCGAAGGGCGGACCCTCGGTGCCCGTCACGCTCAGCAGGATTTTTCCGTTGGGAGCGACGACCATCGAGGAGGCGAGCGTCATGTCGCCGAGACCGGCCTTCGCGATTCCGTTCGTTCCGAACGTCGTGTCCAGGCTACCCGACGAGAGGAAACGCATCAGGAGGATGACCGGAGGGTTGTTTGGCTGGAACTGGGTGGAGCCCGCGGCCACGATCTTTCCATCCGCCTGATGTGCGACCGACGTGAACGTGCCCGTGCCGACGGGGGAGAGCGAGAGGCGGACCATTCCGCCTGTTCCGAAGGAGGGATCGAGCCCACCCTCCGCATGAATGGCTGACGCGAAAGCGCAGAAAAGTGCGGCCAAAGCGATTCGTTTCATTTGGAACCTCGTGTGTCCGGCGACGCGGCCCGTGGACCATCGCCCGGCCCATTGTAGCGAGGCGGCAGATCACAGATGGGAGTGCCCGATTTCGCGAAGACCTCACGAACAGATCAGGCGGGTTTCGGAGTACGGGGGAAGAGGTGGGAGCTGGCGCCCTGAAAATTCCAAGCCTCTACTTTCAGAAAGAGAAATCTCACCTCACTTGTAGTACCCGGAGACGTCGACCAGGACGTCGGCGCTTCCCGTGTGCTGCGTGCTCTCGACCCGGATCGCCCCGTTCTCACCGAGGGAGAGCTGCGCGAACGCGGCCCGCGCGTCTCCGGGAGGGTATGCGTTCACGGACGTCGGGGGCGAGGGAAGGCCCTCTGCGAAGACGCTGAGGCTTCCCGGCGTCGACGCGTTCAGGACTGTGACGTTCGCGGCCACGGCGCGAGCGTCCACGGGGACGCCGCATCGTCCCGCGAGGGGGAACCGGCGGGACCGCGATGCGGAGAGGGGAGGCGAATCGGCCGAACGGGTGTCGACGACGCGGCACGGATCCAGCGTGTGGAACCCGAGCGCCGTCGTACACCCGAGGTTATCGATGAACGTCGCGGCATAACCGGTTGCCTCACACGCGCCTCTCGTCACCGTGACGGCGAGCGAGACACTGCCTGTGGTTCCCGCCGCGTATCTCACAGTCGACGTGCCCTGATCGGACAGGAGTGTTCCGTTCTGAATCGTCCAGGCATACGTCGCGTCCGGTACCCCTCCCTGCACCTTTGCGACCGCAAGGCTGCCGGGGCAGGTACTGACCGGAGCGGAGACGCGGAAGCCGGCCAGGCACGGCTCGCCGAACCGGAAGAAGACGGGGCTGGACGTTATGGAATCCAGGTTGAGGTGGCCCGCCACCACGAGACGCCCGTCCGGCGACACCGAGGTCGCCGTGGCGCCTTCGACGGTCGCGTCGCCGAAGGACGCTCTCAGGAGGCCGCCCGATCCGAAGGAGGAATCGAGGACGCCGTCGAGGGACGTGCGCACCAAGAGGATGTCGCCGTCGCCGCCCGAGACGGAATCCGAAACGCCTCCCGTGAGGACGAGCTTGCTGCCGATCCGCACGAGGCCTGCGAGGGGTGCCAGCGCTCCCGGAAGCTCGATGCGGACGCGACCCGATCCCGCCGTGCCGAACCCCGCGTCGACATTGCCTTCGGAGGTCAGCCCGACGAGCGCGAGATCCAGGTCGGAGATTCCACCGAGCACGATCTTTCCGTCCGGCAGAAGAACGACCTTCGACGCGCTGCCGCGCGCGCCATCTCCGAAGTCGATCACCGCGAAACCGTTTACGCCGAACGAGGAGTCGAGCGCGCCGTTGGGCGCGAGCCTCAGCGCCAAGAAACCCGGGATTCCCTTCGCGTTCGTGATTCCGGCGACGACGATTCGGCCGTCGGGCAAAAGGACGACGTCCGAGGGGGCCTCGTACCAAGCCCCGAGCCCGACAACGACCCTTCCGTCGACCCCGAACGTGAGGTCGGGTCGTCCATCACGGAGCCTTCGGTGAAGAACGACATCGAAGGGAGGCTCTCCGGTGGCGCCGCTGACGAGCAGCTTTCCGTCGGGCTGCAGGACCAGGCGCGACGTGTACGCGAGACCCTGCACGGCAAGGGAGATCTCGCCGTTCTCGCCGAACGAGGTATCGAGCGCTCCGTCCGGCTCGAAACGCAGAAGCCGTACGGTGAGGGGGGAGAAACCGATGGCCTGTCCAACGACGAGGATCTTTCCGTCGGGCTGCACCGCGAGGGATGAGGGTTCGTGTCGGTGCCCGATGCGCGTCGTCGCGATCCCCTCCGTGCCGAACGTGGGGTCGGGCAGACCCGAGCTCGAGTACCGCAGGAGGATCAAGTCTTCCGGCCGAGCGGGATCACTGGTCGCGGCGACGATCCTGCCGTCCGCCTGATGGGCGAGACAACGGGGGTAGCTGGAGCGGAGCACGAGGGGTGAGCGGACTCTGCCCCCGTCCCCGAAGGAGGGGTCGAGGCCGCCATCGGAAAGCGCAACGGAGGGGAGGATGAAGAGGAGCGCCTGCACAGCTCTCGATAGGAACATCGAAGGGAAGTGTCGAAGGTCCTCAGGAACTCACGGCCTCAGCCGCCCGTTGTGGGCCTGCGGGTCGCGCGGTGGGTCGGCTGTGCGTTCCAGGGATCCCCGGGCCACGGGTGTTTCGGGTAGCGCCCGCGCAGCCCCTT
>CAZXSG010000374.1:0-5101 GCA_964643185.1 uncultured Holophagales bacterium | reverse complement strand
TGGCTGGTACGGAGGAAGCATGTCCGTTCGAAAGACCCTCTCGATGGCGATCGCCGTCGCCGCTTTCACGGTGACCGGCCCGCTGGCGGCTCAACAGTGGAAGGGCAAGGGCCGCGTCGAGGGCATCCTCAAAGACACGACGGGCCAACCGATCCCGGGAGCGGCGGTGAAGCTGCGGAAATCCGGCGAGGGACCCGACCTCACCACGGGCAAGGACGGCCGCTGGGCGTTTCTCGGTCTCACGGGCGGAGAGTGGACGGTGGAGTTCGACGCGAAGGGCTTCCAGCCCGAGCGCATCCACATCGACGTCAGCGAGCTCCAGCGCCGGCCGCGCATCGAGCACGCGCTGAAGCCCCTTCCGGAAGCGCCGCCGCAGGCTCCGCCGGAGCCGCCGGAGCCGGGCCTTCCCCCTGGCGTCGTCGCGGCCGTCGCCGAGGGCAACGAGGCGCTCGCGCGGAAGGACTGGCCCGCGGCGCGCGCCGCGTTCGAGAAGGCGCATGCCGGCCTGCCGGAGAACGTCAGCATCCTCACGACGCTGGCCCGCTCCTACTCCGGAGAAGGCAACGCGGCAAAGGCGGTCGAGACCGTAAGGAAGATCACGGCGCTCACGCCGGACGACGCGGGCACCTGGCTCCTCCTCGCGAACCTCGAGCTCGAGAGGGGCCAGCTCGAGGCGGGCAAGGCAGCCCTGGAGCACGTTCCCAACGACTTCGTGAAGGACCCCGCGATCTACGTCAACATCGGGGTCCTCTACATGAACCAGAAGAACAACGCCGAGGCCGAGCTGTCGTTCGAGAAGGCAATCGCCATCGCGCCGGCCGACGGCTCGGGCTACTACTACCGCGCGCTCGCCCGCATCGCGCAGAAGAAGAACGCCGCCGCGAAGACCGACCTCCAGAAATTCCTCGAGCTGGACCCCGGCTCGAGCGACGCGAAGGACGCGCGCGATCTCATGGGAGCGCTGAAATAGGCGGCCTCGTTCGCTCGGCGGCGCTCACGGCACTCACCGTGTTCGCGCTCGCGCTCGGGGCCTGCCGGCCCGGTGCGGGACGGAAGACCTCCGCGCCCGAGGCTTCGAATGTCCCGTCGCGCGACGTCGTGCTCATCACCATCGACACGCTCCGGGCCGACGCGACGGGCTTCTCGGGCAACCCGAAGGCGAAGACGCCGGCCCTCGACGCGCTCGCGCGGGGCGGGGCCGTCTTCTCGTTCGCTCACGCGCACAACGTGGTGACGCTCCCGTCTCACACGAACATCCTCACGGGGCTCCTGCCGTTCACCCACGGCGTGCGCGACAACGCGGGCTCCAGGCTCTCGGGCAACGTGCCCACGCTCGCGACGCGCCTCGCCGCCGCCGGGTTCGAGACGGGCGCCTTCGTGGCGGCCTTTCCTCTCGACCGCCGCTTCGGCCTCGCGCGCGGCTTCGGGGCGTATGACGACGCCTATCCCCGCGGAGCCGACCCGCTCGCGTTCCGGATGCCCGAGCGACCGGGCACCGAGGTCGTCGCGAGCGCCCTCGCCTGGTGGAACGCGAAGGCCGGCTCGCGGCGGTTCCTCTGGGTGCACGTCTTCGAGCCGCACGCGCCCTACGCCCCCCCGCCGCCTCTCGACGAGGAGTTCCGGGACGACCCCTACCTCGGCGAGGTCGCCGCGGCCGATGCCGCGCTCGCGCCGCTCCTCTCGAGCCTCCCGAAGTCGACGACCGTGATCGTCACGTCCGATCACGGCGAGTCGCTCGGCGAGCACGGTGAGGCCACGCACGGGCTCTTCTGCTACGAGGCCACGCTGCGCGTGCCTCTCGTCGTGAGAAGCCCGGGCCTCGCGCCGCGAGTGGACGCCTCACCCGCGGCTCACATCGACATCGCCCCTACCGTGCTCGAGGCGACGGGTCTTCCCAGGGACCCCGCGCTCCCGGGCCGTTCGCTGCTTTCCTCCGCGTCTTCCGCGTCTTCCGCGTCTTCCGAATCTTCCGCCGATCGTCCGGCCTACTTCGAGTCGCTCTCGGCGAACCTCAACCGAGGCTGGGCCCCGCTCACGGGCATCGTCTCCTCGGGCTTCAAGTACGTCGACCTGCCGGTGCGCGAGCTGTACGACCTCTCCTCGGATCCGCGCGAGCTCACGAACCTCGCCGCGAAAGACGACGCGAAGCTCCGCGACCTTGCCCGGAAGCTGCCCCCCGAGGCCCGCGCGCCCGCCACGCGGTCCGCGCCCAGCGCCGAGGACGCGGCCCGGCTCCGCGCGCTCGGCTACATGGCGTCGACGGCCAAGGCCAAGGACTCGTACGGCGAGGCCGACGATCCCAAGAACCTCGTCTCCGTGGACACCTCGATCCACGAGGTCATCGACCTCTACCAGCGGGGCCTCGGGCGGGAAGCCATCGGCAGAGCCGAGGCGCTCGTCAAGAGCCATCCGGGCCTCGGCGTCGCGGCCGAGCACCTGGCGTTCCTCTACCAGAGCGCCGGCCGGCCCGCCGACGCGGCGCGCGTCCTCGCCGACGCCATCGCGCGGGGAGCCGGATCGGAAGCGATTGCCGTCCGGCTCGGCCTCGCGCTCGCGGAGGCGGGCCGCGCGAACGAGGCCGTACGCGTGCTCGCGCCGCTCGAAGGCAGCGCCGACCCCGCGACACGGAACGCCTACGGCATCGTTCTCGCCGCCGCCGGCGACACCGCGAAAGCGATATCGGTTTTCGAGGGGATCCTCGCGAAGGAGGGCGAAGACCCCGAGACGCTCGCGAACCTCGGGATCGCGCTCCTCCGCGCCCGGCGTCCTGCCGAGGCCCGAAAGCGGCTCGAGGCCGCGACGCGCCTCGCGCCCCGCTCCCTCATGGCCTGGAACGGTCTCGGGGCCGCGGCCCACGCGCTGGGCGACGTGGAGGGCGCCCTCGCGGCCTGGGCTCACGTCCTCGCGCTCGATCCGGGAAACCTGGACACGCTCTACAACGTGGGGACCACCGCCGCACGCACCGGACGGAACGAGGAGGCCCGCGCGGCCCTCACCCGCTTCGTCGAGGCGGCCGACCCGAAGCTCCAGGCCCGCGAGATCGCGGAGGCAATGGCCTTCCTGCGGCGCCCTGCCTCGTAGCCCCGGGCGGCCCACCTCTTGCAGCCCCCGGCTGCATGAGAACGGCGATTTCCATCCTGCTCCTCGGCGTCCTCTCGGGTTCCGTTGGAGCGGACGACGCTCCCACCGGAAAGAAGGTCACTGCCGTCACTGCCGTCACCGCCGAAACGGAAACGACGCTCGTGGAGGTCCCGGTTCACGTCGTGGGACGCGACGGAGCTCCCCTTCGCAACCTGACCCGGGCCGATTTCGAGGTCCTCGACGACGGCCAGCGGGTGGAACTGGCGGACGTCGAGAGGTTCGATCTCGAGGACTTTTCCCGGGTACCGGGTGCCGAGGCGCTCCCGCTTCCTCCGGCCGCCCGGCGCCGGTTCTTTCTCCTCTTCGACCTCTCGTTCTCGGCGCCCGTGAAGCTCTCCCGCGCGCGCTCCGCGGCCCGCGACTTCGTTCTCAACGGCGTGAAGAACGGGGACGTCGTGGCGGTCGCGACGCACGATGCGGAGAAGGGCCTCAAGCTGGTCCTCTCGTTCACGGCCGATCGCGACACCGTCGCCTCCGCGATCGACTCCCTCGCGCTCCCGAGCCTCACGCAGGCGAGCGCCGATCCGCTCGCGCTCGTCGTGCCCGGCAGCCTCTCGGGAAACGGAATCTCCTCCGGGTCGAGCGCCTCGCGGTCCGACGGCGAGAGCGAGGCCGCGGCCCAGCTCGGCGCGGTGGCGAGCTCCTCGCGCAAGAGCTTCGACGGCTATCAGAAGGGCCGCGTGAAGCAGACGATCAAGCAATACGGCGACCTCGCCCGCACGCTCTCGAGCGTGCGCGGCCGCAAGCACATCCTGCTGTTCTCCGAAGGCTTCGACAGCCGTCTCCTGGTCGGCCTCTCGAACGGCGCCTCGGCCCTCGGAAGCGGAAACGACGTCGTGAACGGTGAGATCTGGAAGGTGGACAACGACGCCCGTTTCGGCAGCTCGGAGCTGAAGGACCGTCTGTCGGAGGCGCTCGTCACGTTCAACCGCGCCGACTGTGTGATCCACGCGATCGACGTCGCGGGGCTCTCGGACCGGAGCACGGACCCACAGTCCTCGGGCCCCGGCGACGCGGACGCTTCCGGCCGCGAGGGCGGCCGGGGCCGCGGCCAGGAGTCGCTCTTCCTCCTCGCGCACGAGACGGGCGGCGAGGTGTGGAAGAACTCGAACGACATTCAGGGCCAGCTCGAGAGGCTCCAGCAGCAGACGTCCGTGGTGTACGTCCTGACGTTCTCGCCGAAGAAGCTCACGGAGCCGGGCCGCTTCCATGCGCTCAGCGTGAAGGTGAAGACGCCGGGCGCCCGCGTCTCGGCCCGCTCGGGCTACTACGAGCCGCGCCCCTACTCGAAGCTCTCGGTCGCCGAGAAGCGGCTCGTCACGGCAGAGCTCATCGCGTTCGGGCTGCCGCGCAGCGAGATCCCGGCGCGCGTGCTGGCGGCGCCGTTCCGCGTGGCGGGTCAGGAAAAGCTGGAGGTCCCGGTGATCGTGGAGATCCCGGGCGCGAGGCTCCTGGCCGATGCGCCGGCGACGGGAACCATGACCCTGGAGCTCTACGCCTATGCGACCGACGAGCGTGTGCGCGTGGGCGACTTCGTGTCACAGACGTTCACGCTCGATCTCGCCAAGGCCGGAAAGCAGCTGCGCGAGGGTGGCCTCAAGTACTACGGCGCTCTCAGCCTGCTCCCGGGCTCGTACTGGCTCAAGGTGCTCGTGCGGGATCCGCAGTCGGGCCGCACGGGGCTGCAGGTCGTGCCGGTCACAGTCCCGCTGCCGGCGAAGGAGCGGCCCGAGCCCTTCGTGCTGCCGCCGTTCTTCCACGAGGCGCCGGGGCTCTGGACGATGGTGAAAGGTCCGGTGCGCGGGGCTCTGGCGTATCCGTTCGTCGCGAAGGCGGACCCGTACGTGCCCACGCCGCTCGTCGAGATTCCGAGAAACGGCAGCGCGGCCGTCTCGTTCGTGGTCTACAACCTCGGCGACGACCCGGCCGCCTTGGAAGGGCGCATCCGCGGAACCGACGG
>CAZXSG010000373.1:0-5113 GCA_964643185.1 uncultured Holophagales bacterium | reverse complement strand
GATGGCGATCGTCATGCCATGCCGCTCTGACCGCTTCCGGGCCTCAGGACCTCACGTCGTTACGCTTAAGCCTTCGCGGAACCCGCGCGAACTTCACGGCCACGGTAATAGCCGCAGGCCGGGCACACGCGATGTGGCTCTTTCGACACGCCGCAGTTCGTGCAGCCGGAAAGGGCCTTGGGCTTGAGGAAGTCGTGCGCGCGACGGAGGTCGCGGCGGGTCTTGCTGTGTCGGTGTTTGGGATTCGGCATCGTCGTGGCTCCTGGTTCAGTCGTTCGGCTGGGGCGTCTTGCGCCCCGGATTCGGCAAGCGCGCTGGAGGCGTTTCCGGGCCCGGAGGGCTGAGAATGTCCGTGGCATCCGGGACGAGGGCCGCGAGGGCCTTCCAGCGGTCGCTCCCGGTGGGCGTGTCGCACGAGCAGGTGGTGACGTTGCGGTCGGCGCCGCAGGTGGGGCACAGGCCCTTGCAGGTCTGCTTGCAGAGCGGCTTCATGGGGAGGCCGAGCTGCACCTCCTCTTCGATCAGCGGATCGAAAGGGAGGACGAGGTCATCGTAGTAGATGAGATCCAGCTCGTCGCTCGCGAGGCTGGCTTCGTCGTCATCGTCGTCTTCGTCCCGGCCCTTGGCCTTGGCTTTTCCGGCTGCGGGCTTGGGGGCTCCCTTGCCGCGAGCGGCTTCCTTGGCGGCCCGCTCCCTCACGGGAGCGAACGTCCAGGTCACCTCGCCCCCCGACGTGAACGGCACGTCGGCGAGGCAGCGCGAGCAGGTGGCCATGCCCTCGAGGGTGATCTGCCCTTCGAGGAGAAAGCCCTTCGAGGCCTGCTGGAGCCGTCCCACGAACTGCACGGGCGAGATCCGCAGGATGTCCGGCCGCTCGAGGCGTTCGGCAGGAACGTCGAAAACATGAGAAAGATCGACCGGCCCTTCGAGGGCTTCTTCGAGATTCAGTTCCATGGACGTGCTCCCCCGCGAGGGGAGCCGCGGAATATAACATGCCGGTTCCGTGAGGATCGCCGTCGATGCCCGCGCGCTGGAAGAGCGCCCCACCGGCACGGGACGCTACCTCATCGGGATCCTGCGGGAGTGGCTGGCGGCGTTTCCGGGCGACCACCTGACCCTCCTGTCCTGCCGGCCCGTGCACCTCCCCGACGATCTCCGGTCGCATCAGGGCCTTTCCGTGGTGATCGGGGGCCGCCGGCTGCCGGGCACGCTCTGGCTGCAGACGCTCGCACCCCGCATGGCCCGGCTCGCGGAGGCCGAGGTGTTCTTCGGCCCTCTCGGCGTCCTCCCCCGCCGGCCCGGCATCCCGTCCGTCGTCACGATCCACGACCTCACGCCCGTGCTGTTTCCCGAATGGCACACGCGCAAGAACCGCCTCGCGTTCGGCCCGTTCCTGCCCGGGACGCTCGCGGCCGCCTCGGCCGTCATCGCGGTTTCCCGGGCCACGAAGCGCGATCTCGTGGCCCGGCACCCCGAAGCCGAGCGGAAGACCGTCGTCGTGTGGAACGGGGTGGACGCCGCCCGTCCCCGACCCGCGGAAGGCCCAGGGGATCCCGTCCCCGGGCTTCCGCCCGGGGATCCCTACGTGCTCTTTCTCGGCACGCTCGAGCCCCGCAAGAACGTCGAGCGCCTGGTCGCGGCGATGGAGTCCATCTGGGACCGGCGGCCTGACTTCCCGAAGCTCGTGCTGGCCGGCGGCATGGGGTGGGGCCTCCCGAAGCTCGAGGAACACCTGCGCGCGTCCCGGCACGCCGCCCGGATCGAGCGGCTGGGCTACGTGCCCGCCGGCAACGCCGAAGCCCTCATCGCCGGCGCGCGCGTGCTCGCCTACCCGAGCCTCTACGAGGGCTTCGGACTCCCCGTCCTCGAAGCCATGGCGCTCGGAACGATCGTCGTCGGGTCCTCGGCCTCCTCGCTGCCCGAGGTCATCGGCGAGGCCGGTCTCCTCCCCGACCCGACGAGCGTCCCCGACATCGCCGCGGCGATCGAGAGGGCCCAGGACGACGACGCCTTCCGCGCCGGCGCCCGCATCCTCGGCCTCGCGCGGGCGGCGACGTTCACGTGGAAGAGGGCGGCCCTCGAGACGCGCGCGGTCTTCCAGCGGGTGCGCAGCCCCGAAGGGGCGGAGCCACGCAAGCAAGCCCTGGCAGCGCCATGACGGCCCACATCATCTGGGACGCCCGCAAGGCGCGGGACTTCGGCATCGGCCGCTACGTGACGAGCCTCCTTGCTGCGCTCGCGAGACGCGGCTCGTTCCGCCTTTCGGTGATCGCGTTTCCCGAGGATCGCGCCCTCTTTCCTGGGTCCATCGACCTCCTCTCCTGCCGGGCGCCGCACTACTCGCTGCGCGAGGTGATCTCCGTGGGGCGGATCCTCTCGGGAACGCCGCACGATCTCTTCCACGCGCCGCACTACGTCACGCCCGCGAGGCCTTTCGGGGCGCGCCCCATGGTCGTGACCGTGCATGACCTGATGCACCTCTCACGGCCGGAGCACGCGTCTCCGGCAAAGCGCCTCTACGCCCGCACGATGGTCGGCCGTGCCCTCGACGGCGCGGCGCGGGTGGTCGCCGTCTCGGAGGCGACGCGGGCCGAGATCGGGGCGTTCCGCAGCACGCAGCTTTCCAAGGTGCGGGTCGTGCCGAACGGCGTCGACGACCGGTTTCTGGGCGAGATAACGGCGGCCGACCGCGAGCGCGTGAGAAAGACCCACGGTCTCGACACTCCCTACGTGCTCTTCCTGGGAAACGACAAGCCCCACAAGAACCTGACCCGGCTCGTCCAGGCCTTCGAGACGCTGCAGCCGACCCACAGCCTCGTCCTCGCTGGCGGCGCCACCGCCGGGACGCGTGGCGTCCTCGCCCTCGGCCGCGTGCCCGAGGCCGACCTCCCCGCGCTTTTGGCCGAGGCGACCGCGCTGGCCCTGCCGTCGCTGGCCGAGGGCTTCGGGCTCCCGGTGCTGGAGGCTCAGGCCGCGGGCACGCCCGTCCTCTGCTCCCGGCGCGGCGGGCTGGCCGAGGCCGCGGGCGAGGCCGCCGTCTTCGTCGACCCCGAGAGCGTGGCGTCGATCGCCGAGGGGCTGACGCGCCTCCTCGGGGACGCTCCCCTGCGCGCGCGCCTCTCCGCCGAAGGCCGGGCTCACGCGCGACGCTTCACCTGGGACGCGGCCGCCGAGGCCACCGCCGCCGTGTACGAAGAAGCGCTGGCGTGAGTCCGGCGTGAAAGTCGCCCTCGTCCACGACTGGCTGACCGGGACCCGCGGGGGCGAGAAGGTGCCCCTCGAGCTCGTGCGGCTCTTCCCCGGCGCGACGATCTTCACGCTCTTCCACTTTCCGGGCACGGTCCCCGCGGAGATCGAGGCTTGCGAGATCCGCACCACGTTCCTGCAGAAGCTCGTAGCGAAGGAGCGCAACTACCGCACGCTCCTGCCGCTCTTCTTCGCGGGCGCCGAGACGTGGGACTTCCGCGGCTTCGACCTCGTGCTCTCGAGCTCCCACTGCGTGGCCAAGAACGCCCGCGCGCCGTACGGCGCGATTCACGTTTCCTACTGCCACACGCCCGTGCGCTACCTGCACGACCAGTTCGACGAGTACTTCCGTGCGCGCAGCTTGCCCGTGAGGGCCGCGGCCCGGCTCGTGCGCGGGCCACTGCGGACGATCGACGTCGTCACCTCGGGCCGCGTGGACGCCTTTCTCGCGAACTCCCGCAACGTTGCCGAGCGCATCGCCCGCCTCTACGGCCGCGAGTCCCTCGTCGTACACCCTCCGGTCGACACCGAGTTCTACACGCCGGCGAAAGAGCCGCGTCGGCGGAGCGGTCTCGTGGTCGTCTCCGCGCTCGCGCCCTACAAGCGCGTCGACGACGCCATCGCGCTCGCGAACGCCAAGGGAGTTCCTCTCACGATCGCGGGCTTCGGCCCCGAAGAGGAGCGTCTCCGAAAGCTCGCGGGGCCGTCCGTGCGGTTCGCCGGCGTGCCCACCGACGCCGAGCTGCGCGAGCTGTACCGCGGCGCGGCCGCGGTGCTCATGCCGGGCGAGGAGGACTTCGGAATCGTGCCCGTCGAGGCCCAGGCCTGCGGGGCGCCCGTGCTCGCGCTCGGGCGGGGCGGGGCGCTCGAAACGGTGGTGGACGGCGTGACCGGCGTCCTCACGAAGGAGGCGGGTCCGGCCGCCCTGGCCGACGGCCTCGCGCGCCTCATGTCGCAGCGGTTCGAGACGGGCGTGCTCGCGGCCCATGCCGCCGGCTTCTCCCGGGAACGCTTCCGGGAGCGGCTCAGGGGCGCCCTGTCCACGACGTTCGATAGAATGGAACGTTCGCAACGAGCTCCGAAGCGACCCGTGATTCCGTGATCCAGCGCCAGACCCGCAACCTCAAGCTCCTTTTCGTCGCCATGGACGTTTTCGCGACGGCGCTCGCCCTGGTGGCGGCCTATCTGATTCGTTTCGAATCGGTCTGGCCGACCCCCAAGGGGCCTCAGCCGTTCGAGAACTACGCGGCCCTGCTGCCCGTCATCGCGGTGCTGTGGCCCGTGGTCTTCTATTTCCAGAGCCTCTACCAGCTCCGGCGGGACCGCTCGTTCATCGACGAGACCCTGAGCATCGTGGTCGCCGTCACTCTCGGCACCCTGCTGCTCGTCGGCGTTCTCTCGTTCTGGCGGGCCTACTCCTTCAACCGGCCGCTGCTTCTCCTGTTCCTCGTGCTCGACGTGCTCTTCGTGGGGCTCACCCGCTACGGCATCTGGAAATACCTCGAGCTCGCCCACACGTCGGGCGTGGGCATCCGCCGGGCTCTCGTCGTGGGCATGGGCCGGGCCGGCCAGGCGCTCGTGGACAAGCTCCTCGATCACCCCGCGACCGGCCTCCGCCCGGTTGGCTACGCCGCCCGCGACCCGGCCCGGATTGGACGCATCGCCATTATGAATACAGCGGCCTTCACCGACCAGCGCATCCCACTGCGGATCGCGCTGTGTCGGGCGCCGGGGCTGGGGCCGCTGTGGGTGCGCGGCGCCAACGGTTTCGCGGCTCCGGCCGTCTGGATGGCGATGCACCGCCGGGCGCTGGCACCCGCCGAACGGCGGGGCTATCTGTGGCCGTACAACTCGTGGGCCAACCGAG
>CAZXSG010000372.1:0-5149 GCA_964643185.1 uncultured Holophagales bacterium | reverse complement strand
CGATGGAGACCGGGTCCCAGCGGGAGCATCACCGCGGTGCCCCGCGAACCCTGCCGATAGACGCTCCCGAGGGCCTCGAACACCACGTCGCCCGAGGGCGCTTCGGAGACGGACAGGAGCGGTGGCTGGTGCGCAGCCCCGGAGGGGCGGAGCCACGGCAATAGGTGCGTGGGGGGGGCGGCGGGCGCCTTGGGCTCGAGAACCTCGAGCTTCACGGCGGCGGTGAACTTCAGCTCCGAAGGATCTCCGCCGGCGAGCGGGTATCGCCGGAGCATTCCGTTCTCGGCCAGAAGGACCGCATTTCCGAGGAGTGAGTGAGCCGGGCGGCTCCTGCGCCCCGGCAGTCCCCCGGAGAGCGTGGCCAGGGAGCGCTCGGCGCCGGCTGTGGCTCCGGGCGTTCCGCCCTGCGCACCGGCTCCGATCGGAATCTCGAGGAGCTGCTCGGGACCCTGAGCGTCGCTGGGCCGGCGCCTCACGATGAGGCTTTTCCCGGAGCCGGAGGGCGTGAGGCGGTCGATCACGCCGGGGACGGTCTTGAGGATCTCGACGTTCGCGCTCGTTCCGGTGCCCTTCATCGTGAGGACCTCGATGCGCGAGGAAAACAGCGGGCCGTTGGGCTCCTTGACCACCGAAACCCAGGCGAGCCGCTTGTCCGGCAGGAAGAAGAGGCCGGGATACCGTCCCGCGGGAGCCGTCGAGAGCGTCTCCGGGCCGTCGCTTCCGATCTGCATCCTCCGGATCGTGCCGGGCATTTTCTCCGGGTCGGGACCAACCAGCGACTGCTGCGCGAAACTCACGTAGACGATGGCGCCACCGTCGGGGAAGAATGCGGGATGGGCGGCCAGCGGGTCCTTCGTGAGCTGCACGACCTTCCGGGAGCCGAGGTCGAGGAGATGCACGTTCCGGGTGCCACTGCGATCGGAGACGAACGCCAGCGACTTACCGTCGGGCGAGAAGACCGGCTCGGATTCGAAGCTCGGTCCGAACGTGAGCTGCTCGGCCCGGCCGCCTTCGCCCGGAACCCGGAAGACGTGTCCCAGGATGGTGAACGCGATCCACTTGCCGTCCGCCGAGACCGCGGTGTCTGCGATCGTCACCTCGGAAACCTCCAGCGCGATCTCGCGTGTGGTCGAGGCGGGCGCGCCGTGGACGCCCGAGGCAAGAGTCGCCGAGATGGCGAGGAGCAGCGCGACGCGCCGCGCGAGACCCGCAACGAGGGATGGACCGTTCATCCGGGACCTCCGGCGCGAAGTATAGGGAGAGCCACGCGAAACCTTCGCGACCGGGCCGCGTCTCCACGAACGACATGGCTGTATCCGGAGCCGCGATGATCGGCGGGACCGCGCCCACATTCCCCACCCCGCCATCGGCCCGCGAGCACGACGAGAGCCTCCTGGCCGGCGTGAGGCGGGGCGACCCCGCCGGCGTCGCCGGGCTCTTCGACCTCTACTCCGCCCGGCTCCTCCGGTTCACCGATCGCATGCTCGGGAACCGGGCCGAGGCCGAGGAGGTGACCCAGGAAGTGTTCCTGAAGGTCATCCAGCGCGTCGACCAGTACGACGGCTCGGCCCCCGTGGCCTCGTGGCTGTTCGCCATCGCCGCCAATGCTTGCCGGGACCGGCTGCGAAGGGCCCGCACGCGGAAGTTCGTGCCCGACGAAGCGCTCGCCGAGCGCCCCGCATCCATCGTGCACGAGGACGACCGTCTCGTGAAGGAAGAACGCCGGAGGGCCGTCCGTGAAGCGCTCGCGGGCCTCACCGGCGAGCAGCGGGAGGCGATCGTCCTCGCGCGCTACCACGGTCTGCCTTATGCGGAGATCGCGCGGACACTGGGCACCACCGAAGGTGCCGTGAAGACGCGCATCTTCCGCGCCATGGAGACGCTGAAAACGCGTCTCGGAGGAATCTCATGAGCTCCCTGGACGACACCGGCTCCCGCGCTCCCAAGAGCGGACCCGAGGATTGCGCCGACACCACGTTCTTCGTCACCGCCCGAATCCCGGGCGAGATCAGCCGCAACGAGGCCGAGGCGCTGGACGGGCACCTCGCGGCCTGTGAGGCCTGCCGGGCCGAGGCGGCCCGCATCGAGCGCACGTGGAACGCGCTCGGCGAGCTGCCCGAGACCGTGCCGGGGGCCGCATACCGGGCCGAGACGCTCGGGCTCCTCGAGGACGCCGTGGTCGCGCGGCGCGTCGTCCGCATGATGCCGAGGAAGAGCTTCTACCAGCGTCCCGCGCTGCAGGCCGCAGCGCTCATTCTCGCCGCCGTGGGAGGCTTCGCCGTGGCGCGGTCCGGCCAGTTCAAAGGTCAGGTCGCCGCGAATCCGGACCCGAAGAAGACCGCCCAGGATCCGGTGCCCGTCGCGTCCTTCCCGGGCGCCGACGGCAAGCCGCGGGTCAGCAACGTCACGTTCGCTCCGGCCGGGAGCGGGGGCAGCTACGAGGTCACGTTCGACGCCGTGACGAAGCACCGCATCGTGGGCAAGGCCGACGATCCGCTGCTCGCGAGCCTCGTGGTCTCGCTCGTGGCCTCGCCGAGCGAGAACGAAGGGGAGCGCCGCCGCGCGCTCGATCTCGTGTCGCAGCAGGTCGCGACGAGCCGCACGGCGACGCCCGAGATCGTTGAGGTTCTGGCGAAGACGCTCACGACCGACAAGAACCCGTCGGTGAGAAAGCGCGCGGCCGAGGCGCTCGCCAAGCTGCCGCCGAGCCCCGAGGTGCGCGACGCGTTCGTGACGGCGCTCGCGAAGGATACGAATCCGGCCGTGAGGATCCTCGCGGTGGAGTCCCTCGCGCGCGCCGCGCAGACGATGCGCGACGAGACGATCATCAAGACGCTCAAGGAGCGGGCCTCCGACGCCGGTGAGAACGGCTACGTGCGCGATCAGGCCGCCACCGCGCTCCGGGTGCTTTCGCTGTGAGCGCGACCACCGTGACCTTCCCGCCGCCCGCGCGTCTTCTGGGCATGAAGACGACGCTTCGTCAAACGCACTCCCCGGCCTCCTCCTCTTCACACACGTCCCGGTCGGCAGCCGTTCCGTGGATCCTCCTCATCGCAGGCTTCCTGCTCCTCTCGTTCGCCATGTCGCTCTCGGCGGGCGAGTGGAAGGAGTCGGTCTCCCGCACCGAGACGTTCAGCGAGAACGGCGCGGTGAGGTCGCTCGAGATCGAGGGCCTGAACGGGCCCGTGACCATCCGGTCCGGTTCCACCTTCTCCGCGAAGATCGAGATCATCGCCAGGGCCGCGGACAAGAAGAAGGCCGCCGAGGTTCTCGAGACCGTGAAGGTGAAGTTCACGAACCGCGGCGGCGCGCTGACCCTGGACGCGCGCAGCTATGCCGAGAGCGAAGGCCGGCGCTGGTCTCGCAACTGGAACGTCGAGATTCGCCAGGAGATCACGCTCCCTCGCGACGCGAAGCTCGAGGTCTCTCTCGTGAACGGCGCGCTCGACGTGTCGGGCATCGAAGGCGATCTCGAGCTCTCGACGGTCAACGGTGCTCTGAAAGTAGATGGCGGCGGCCGCCGCATCGAGCTCCAGACGGTGAACGGACAGATCGATGCGCGCCTCCTCGACCTCCCGAAGGGAGCCGAGGTGGAGGCCAAGACCGTCAACGGCGCCGTCACGATCAGGCTCCCGAAGGGACCCGACGTGAAGCTCCGGGCGCACACGATGAACGGCGACATCGTCTCGACGCTGCCCTTCCCGGCCTCGGCCCGCGACCGCGAGGCCGAGCAGCGCGCACAGGAGCTGTCCGAGCGCGCCGAGGAGAAGAGCGCCCTCCAGAAGGAGCGGCTCGAGAAGGCCCGCCAGCGCGCGCGCGCCGAGGCGGACCGCAAGGCGGCCCGCGCCCGCGAGGCCGGCGAGGAAACGCGCGATTCCGCGCGCCTCGAGGCCGAGATCGAGCGCGAGGTGGAACGCGAGATGCGCTCGATCGAGCGCGAGATGGAACGCGTGCAGCGCGAGCTGGACCGCATGGGCGAGGAGATCGGCCGGTCGGTCGAGCTCTCGCTGAACCGCAGCTACGAGGGCACGCTGGGACGGGGCAACGCGGAGCTGTCGGTGGAGACGCTCAACGGGCGCATCGCGATTCTCGAAGACGGGACCGCGGCCGGCGACGCCCGCACGCTGCTCGGCTCACGGCGGTCGCGGTGGGTCATCATGCCGAAGGTCGTCGTGAGGCCGAGGGTGCGGATCGAGCCGCCCGTCGCACCGGTGGCTCCAGTGGCACCCGTTCCCCCTGTCGGCGGCGTGCCCCCCGTGCCGCCCGTCGCTCCGGTCGCTCCGATCTGGCAGTTCGACGACGAGCGCGGCATCGTCAAGGGCGACATCGAGGGCGATTTCGTGGCTTCGATCTCCCGCGGCGAGATCCGCCTCGGCAAGGTCTCGGGCGAGGTCCGGGTGAGGACGTCCTCGGGCGAAATCCGGGTCATCTCGGTCGGCAAGGATGCCGACCTCCTGACCCGCGGAGGCGGCGTGCGCGTGGACGACGTCAAGGGCTCGCTCCGCGCCACGACGTACGGCGGCGACCTCGTGGTGGGCAACATCGCGAAGGACGCGCGGCTCGAGACCAAGGGCGGCGACGTCCTCGTGCGCAAGGCGGGCGGCCCGGTGACGGCGCGCTCGGGCGGCGGCGACATCGAGCTCTTCAAGGTGTCGGGCGCGGTGACGGCCCAGACGGGTGGCGGCGACGTGTACGTCGAGATCGTCGCCCGCGAGCTCTCGGCCGAGACGTCGCTCACCTCGAACGGCGGCGACGTGACGCTCACGTTGCCCGCGAACTTCAAAGGCGATCTGGAGGTCCGCGTGAACGGGCTCTCCGAGGACGATCCGAGCGCCATCTCGAGCGAGTTCGACGGCATCACCGTGATCCGCAAGTCGTCCAGCCAGCGGGCCGAGGGCCGGCTGAACGGCGGCGGGTCGCGCGTCCTCGTCACGGCCACCGCGGGCCGCGTGGTCATTCGCAAGGGGCCGAACGCGTAACGGGCCCCGGGGAAGAACCCTGGCCGGGTCGGACCCTCAGGTGAACTGCCCGAGAGTCTTGGTTCGGCCTGGATGCGTGGCGCAGCCGAACAGGTAGAAAGTTCCACGATGGAACGCCTTCTTGCTGAGGGCTGTTCCAGGTAGCTGCATCACGAGACGCATTCGCTTCT
>CAZXSG010000371.1:4479-5154 GCA_964643185.1 uncultured Holophagales bacterium | reverse complement strand
CCGGGTTGCAGTCGGTTCCGAGGGCCACCGCGACACCCTTCTCGATGAGCGAGCGCGCGGGGGCGTAGCGGTTCATCCGCAGGAAGAACGAAGTTCCAGGGAGCAGCGTCGCGACGACGCCGGCCCGCGCCAGGGCGTCGATGCCCTCGGGCGTCACGTACAGAAGGTGATCCGCCGAGGCCGCGCCCACCTCGGCCGCGAGCTGCGCGCCGCCCAGAGGGGTCAGCTCGTCGGCGTGGACGCGCGGCGTGAGGCCGAGCTTCCTTCCGGCCTCGAGGATGCGGCGCGATTCGTCGAGATCGAAGACGCCCTCTTCGCAGAAGACGTCCGCGTAGCGCGCGCCGCCCGCGGCAAGGGCCGGAAGCATCTCGTGGATGCACTCCTCGACGTAGCGGCCGCGCAGATCCTTCGAGCCGCGCCGCCCCGGCGGGAACTCCTGAGCCGGCATCGCCGTCGCGCTATCCTGATTGAGGACTAACTACAGAAAGTGGATCTTCTGATGACCTTCCGCCTGATTCCCCTCGACGACGCGATCGTCTTCCCCACCGTCACCGCGACCCTGCCGATCGAGGTCGGCGAGGAGGAGCGGGTCTTCCTGATCCCCCGCCACGAGGGCGAGTTCGGCCGGGTCGGCATGGCCGTGGACGTAATTGCCCGACACACGGACGTTCAGGT
>CAZXSG010000371.1:713-4469 GCA_964643185.1 uncultured Holophagales bacterium | reverse complement strand
CCGACGGGATGCTGCTCGGCTCCCTCGAAGATCGCCGCGAGCTGCTTCGTCTCGGTTTCGAGGTCCAGCCCGTAGCCCGTCTTCGCCTCGCAGAACGTCGTACCCGAGAGGAGCATCGCGTCGAGGCGCGCGCGCACGTTTGCGGCGAGCTCTTCCCGCGACGCGGCCCGCGTCGCCGCGACGGTCTTGACGATGCCGCCGCCCGCGGCGGCGATCTCGGCGTACGTCCTTCCCTTGAGGCGTTCGTTGAACTCCCCTTCGCGAAAGCCCGCCCAGGGAAGGTGCGTGTGGGGATCCACGAAACCCGGGAGCGCGGTGAGTCCGCGGCCCTCGAGGACGGTCTCGCCCGCGACCGGAACGTCTCCGAACCGGGCCGCGAAATCCGCGTCGGTGCCCACGAACGTGAGGAGGCCGTCCTCGACGCGCACGGCGGCGTTCTCGATGCGAAGGGCCTCGCCCTGGGACGAGCCCGTCCGCGCGCGCGTCCCGCGCGGAGTCGCCAGAGACGTGAGATGCCGGATGCTGAGGATCAGCTCACGGCCTCGGTCTGGCGCTTGGCGCGCAGCACGGAGATCGAAGCGTCGAGGTCGTCCTCTTCCTTGTCGAAGTTGAGGAGCTGCTGGTACATGTCGAGCGTGCCCTGGAGCTTGAGCTGGAGGTTCCGGCGCTCGACGCGCAGCTCGCGAATCTTCTTCTCCATCTCGGCGACGCGTTCCATCTCGTGCTTCACGAGCTTGTCGGCGTGCTTCTCGGCGTCCCGCACCACGCGCTCGGCTTCCTTCTCGCTCGAGGACCTCAGGCCGTCGGCCGAACGTTGAGCGAGGACGAGCGTTTCCTTGAGGGTCGCCTCGGTTTCCCGGTGGCGGGCGTTCTCTTCCTTGAGCTGGGCGTTCTGCCGTTCCATCTCGTCGACGTCGCGAAAGACCTCTTCGAGATCCTCGGCGAGGGAGTCCAGGAACTGCGCGACCTCGGTGGTGTCGTAGCCGCTGAAGCGCTTCGCGAACGTGCGCTTGCGGATCTCGAGGGGGGTGATGGATGCACGCATGGGAGAGGCATTCTAGCAACCGATGCACAGAACCCTGTGCAAGGCCCACGCACGACGTTCAGTGGATGTACTTGTCGTCGTTCCTGACGACCCGCAGGTGGCGCCGTCTCTGGAGCTTCCGGAGGGCGTTCGGGAGGCGGAACTGGAGCGGCCTGGCGCGCCGTCCGCGCACCCAGTACCAGGCCACGGGCACCCCGCCGAGGGCCCAGAGCGCCACGACGAACGCCGTGCGGAACTGCCCGCCCGCGGCCTCGAACGGGAGCACCGCCGAGATGATCACGGCCACCCAGGCGAAGACCTGGCGCTTCATGGGGATGACGCCCCAGAAGAAGATCTCCTGCCGCGGAGCCATGAACGCCCACGCGCAGATCAGGGTGGTGACGAAGCCCGACGAGCCCGCGAACGCCGGCTCGCTCATCGGTCCGAGGAGCCCGAGGAGCAGGCTCACGGGGATGGCGAGAACGCTCGGGACGAGGACGGCGAGGAGCAGGAATGCCGCGTAGCTCGGACGGCCCCACTCGACCTCGAGCTCGGTCGAGAACTGCCAGGCCATGAGGAGCACAAAGAGGAGCGACAGGATGCTGCCGATCGCGAAGGGATAGGTGAGGAGCCGCCAGAGCTGGACCTTCGCCAGCACGAGCGAGGGGCTGACCACGAGCCACGCCGCTGCGTTCAGGAACGCCGTGACCACGTATCCGGCGACGAGGGCGGCGAGGAGCCCCCGCGTGAGGAGCGGAATCCCGCGGAAGCCGGGTGGGCCGACGCGCTGGAAGGTGGCGTTACCTCTCACCGGGGCAGCTTAGCCCAGGGAGCGGAAGCCAAACAGTGCGCTCCCGATGCGGACCATCGTCGCGCCTTCCTCGATCGCCTCCTCGAAGTCGTCGCTCATGCCCATCGAGAGCTCCGGCAGGTCGAGCCTCGCGGCCAGCTCCCGCAGGGCGGCGAAATGGGGACGGCCTTCTCCTGGGGGCGGAATCGTCATGAGCCCGCGGAGGTCGAGCGCGGGGAGACGCCGCACGGCCTCGACGAGCGCCGGGGCTTCAGCGATCGGCACGCCGGCCTTCGTGCTCTCGCCGCCGGAGTTCACCTCGACGAACACCGGCAGTCGACGCGACAGACCCTCGGCCGCGCGGGAGATCTTCCGCGCGAGCTCTTCCCCGTCGACCGTCTGGATACCGTCGAAGAGCTTGACGGCCCGGTTCACCTTGTTGCCCTGGAGGGGTCCGATGAGGTGCTTCACGGCATCGGGAGGAAGTCCGGGGAGCTTGCCCTCGGCCTCCTGCACGCGGTTCTCGCCGAAACTCCGGACGCCCGCGGCGTACGCGACCAGGGCGTCTTCGAGAGGCTTCGTCTTCGTGACGGCGAGGAGCGTCACGGCACCGGGATCTCGTCCGGACCGCCGTGCCGCGGCCTCGATGCGGGCCCGAATGCCGGCGACGCGGCCGGGGATCCCGAAGGGATCCCAAAGCGGTCCTCCCGGACCGCCGGAAATCCCGTTCGGATCGGGAGCGCTCACGTCAGTCGAACAGCGAGCCCTGTCCTCGCGAGACCTTCGGGGGCGCTTTCGTTGCCGTAGGAACGTCCTTCTTCGCGTCCAGCGCTAAGTTGGCGAGGGCGTCGGCGTGCTTGTTCTTCTCGCGCGGAACGTGCGTCACCTTGATGCGCGCGATGCCCTTGGCCTTCTTCCGCGCGTCGGTGAGGTACTGCGCCAGATGCGGGGCCTTCATCTTGTACTCGCCCGTGAACTGCTTGAGGACGAGCTGGCTGTCGGCCCGCACCTCGACGTCCTGGGCTCCGCGCGCGAGGGCCGCGTCGAGGGCCGCGAGGAAACCACGCCACTCGGCCACGTTGTTCGTGGTGACGCCGATCGCCTCGCAGAGCGAGATGCCGTCGGGCGAGTAGACCCCGTAGGAGGCGGGACCCGGATTCCCGCGGGAGGCCCCGTCGAAGTAGACGACGAGGGTCCCGGCGCGCCCGCTCAGAGGTCGGCCCGGTGATCCCAGTAGAGGATCCGGCGGCAGCCTTCGCAGTGGACCATCTCCTTCGAGAGGCGCACGTCGGAGAGGAGCTGGGGGCGGAGCCGCAGGTTGCAGCCCGCGCAGGCGGCCGTGTGCGAAGCCATCATCATGACCTTCACGACGGCGATTCCACCGCGCGCCTTGGCGATGCGGTCGAAGTTCGCGAGCATCTTCTTGTCCACGCCGGCCCGCAGCTCGGCCGCCCGCTTGGAGGCCCGCTCGGCGTCCACCGCGAGGATGGCCTGCTCTTCACGCCAGCCCGCCATCTGCTCCTCGAACCGCGCTTCCTCTTCGGGGAAGGTCGCGTCGACCTCGGCCTGCTCGGCCTTGAGGGTCGCGATCTGCTCCTCGAGGGCGAGGATCTCGTCCTCGCGGGCGCGGACCTCACGCTTCACGCCGTCGATCTCGTTGAGGAGAGCGCCGTACTCGCGGTTGGTCTTCACGGAAGGAAGCTGTCCCTGGTACTTCTTGGTCTTCTCGGCGACGTCGCTGATCTCGCCTTCGAGAGCCTTCTTGCGGGCTTCGGCCGCCTTCAGGCGCTCCTGCCGCTCGGCCCTGCGGGCCGAGATCTCCTTGAACGCGGCATCCACGTGCTGAAGGTGCTCGGGGATCCGGTCTTTCTGCTCGCTCTTCTTCCGGGCGATGAGGAGGAGGTCCTGCAGCTGAAAGAGGATCTCCAGGGGGTGGGTCGCG
>CAZXSG010000371.1:0-703 GCA_964643185.1 uncultured Holophagales bacterium | reverse complement strand
AAAGGCGCGCATGGAGCGCCCCTGTTCGTAAAACCTAGACCTCCGGCGCCAAGGAGCACCCGAGGGGATGAGTGGTTCGTCGTCGCAACTTTTCGCCGTCTCTCCATTCCGGGCGGGGCCACTCGTGGCGAGTGGGTCCGCTCGGATTTGAACCGAGGACCCGCCGGTTATGAGCCGGTGGCTCTAACCGCTGAGCTACGGACCCGTCCGGCCGAAGGAGAAGAATAGCACGTCGGGAATATTCGACTCGCCCCGACAAAAAAGCGATTGAGCCCTTCGGGGGTTTGGGGGAACCGGCCATGGTTCCCCCAAGGTACTTCAGCTCATGTCTACGAACGGGCGGAGCTTCTTCGCCCGGCTGGGATGCCTGAGCTTCCGGAGCGCCTTGGACTCGATCTGGCGGATGCGCTCGCGGGTCACGTTGAAGCTCTTGCCCACTTCCTCGAGCGTGTGCTCGGCGCCGTCGCCGACGCCGAAGCGCATGCGGAGCACCTGCTCCTCGCGCGGGGTGAGGGTCTTGAGCGTGCGGCGGGTTTGATCGCGGAGGTTCGCGACGATGACGGCCTCGATGGGCGACACCGCGCTGCGGTCTTCGATGAAGTCGCCGAGATGCGAATCTTCCTCTTCGCCGATCGGCGTCTCGAGGGAGATGGGCTCCTGGGCGATCTTCATGACCTTGCGGACCTTGGACACGGGCATGTCC
>CAZXSG010000370.1:0-5154 GCA_964643185.1 uncultured Holophagales bacterium | reverse complement strand
CACGGACGGCGATCTTCTCAATCTCCTCGTCACGGACCATGGGCGCGATGAACGGCTTCTCCCGATCCGGGTGCGGAAGGACCCAGGCACGTCCGAGGTATTGGAGGTCCTCGATCGTGCAGTGGCGCTCCTTCTAGAGTTCGAGGAGGCGTCGCTCGAGCCGGGCGTTCAGCTCTTCCAAGTGGTCACTCGCCTGCTTGATGTTCCCCGCAAGACCCGACGTCTGGTCGTCGGCTTGCTGGCGGGATACGAGGTTGGCGACGGTCACGTTCTGACGGTGGATGAGCTCGCCGAGTGAGATCTTGATGTGCTTCAGGACGATGGCGTTTTCTTTTTCCCGTTCCGTTGCCACCTCCGCCCGGAACGGCATGAGCGCCTGCTCGTACAGGAACGTCTCTACCTGGCCGCGCTCGGGAAGCGGCACGGCTCCCGGCGCCGTCGTTCCAGCTACGGCCGGAACGAGGTCAAGGAAGAGAGTCGGCTGACGCAGGGAGAGGCCGGTGTCAACATCCGCGCGCACCACGAAGAGTCGCTGGTGGAGGGTGCGCCCACGCCCGTCCTTCACCGCCGACGTGAAGACGTCGAGCCTGTATGGACTCTTCGCATGGAGGTCCCAGAAGACGCTCCCGCGGCGGAGGTCCTGCGTCACCCGTTCCTGGACGTCCGTTCGGACGGCCTCGAAGAGGGGATGGCCGGGCGTGACCCACTCGAGCGTCGCGTCATCGCCGAGGAGTTCCTTGCTGAACACGATCCGCTGGTACTCCTTGCCAAGGTGGCCGAACCGCGGCTCCAGGCGCTGGCCGATCTCGTGGAGCGTCTTCGGGACGCGGCCGACCCGGTATATGTGGGACTTTGCCTTCACCGGCGCTGGGTGGACGCTCGCGATTGGGGCCGCGGCGATGAAGAAGTCCTCGATGACCTCGGGCACGAGGCGCCGCTCCTTAGCCTCCTCGGACTTCCCGATGAGCGCGCTGAGGTTCAACTCCTTCTTCGCAAGGCCTTCGAGCGTGGAGCCGGTGATCTCTTGGAACCGCTTCGGGTCCACGTCCTTCACGATGCGATCCTCGACCTGATCGACCGTCATCCGCTTCACGTACATGTCACGGAACAGCTGCTCGAGGCGGTTGGCCGGGAGGAGCTCGCCGACGACGTCGAACACCTGATCTGACCCCAGGTCCTCCCGGATCTCCGCGAGGCGGTCGAAGAGCTTCTGGAGGACGCGCCCTTCCCTCGTGCTCGTGGACACGAAGTTGAAGATGACGCAGTCCTTCTTCTGGCCGTAGCGATGGATGCGGCCCATGCGCTGCTCCAAGCGCACGGGGTTCCACGGGATGTCGTAGTTGATCATGAACCAGCAGAACTGGAGGTTGATGCCCTCACCGGCGGCCTCGGTCGCGACGAGTACCTGGCAGTCCTCGCGGAACTCGCGCTCCGCGTAGATGCGGGTCCCGGGAGTGTCGCGGTCGCCGATCTTCATGCCGCCGTGGATCTGCGTGACGGAGAGGCCCCACTCCCGGAGCTTCCCGAGCGGACGTTCGTTCTTCCCGTCGCCGACGAGGAAGTCCAGCGTGTCCTTGTGCTCGGTGAAAACGAGGAGCTTCATCTTGCGATCGGCGAAGATGCCCTTCTCCTCCAGGAGCTGCTTCAGCTTCTTAAGCTTCGGCTCCTCAGCGCGGGCTTCCAGACGCTTCGCTTGGGAGACAAGCCGGTCGAGGTTCTGAATCTCATCTCGAATGGTCGCCGGGTCCACCGACACGACAACGTCCTCGAGCTTCGCGACGATCTCTTGCTGCTCCTCGTCCGACAGTTCCTCAAAATCGGCCGGGTACTTCTTCTCGAGCTGCTCTTTGCGGTACTGCTCGGGGTTCTCGAGGATCCTCTTGCGCTTGTCGCGCATCCGCTCGAGGGACCGCCTGACGGCGTAGATGCTCGAAGCGAAGCGCCTCTGGAGCATGGCCATCGTGAAGCCCAGTGCGTTCGCCTGTTGCGTCTCGAGTAGCTCCGCCTTGATCGACTGCTCCTCAACGTAGTGCGTGAGCCCGTCGTAGAACTCGAGCTCGGGGCCATCGAGGTTGAACTTAGCCGTCTGGACGTCCCGGTTCGTGAAGAGCTTCCTCACGTCTCCGGTCTCGGGGTCCGGGAAGCTGACCAGGGCCTCCTTCAACCGCCGGAGGTAGAACGGTGCCGATTGGCGTTTCATCGCCTCTTCGAGGCTCTTCACGTCCCCGTAGACGTCCCGGTCGAGGAGAGACAGGAAGAGGCGGAAGTTCTCCGGGTCCCCCTTGTGCGGCGTCGCCGTCATCAGGAGGAAGTGATCCGTCCGCTCCGACAGCGCCTCGCCAAGCTGGAAGGCGAGCGTCTTCTTATCGTCGCTGTAGGCGCTCATCTTGTGCGCCTCGTCGACGATGATGAGGTCCCAATTCGACCGGAGGAGGCTCTCCTTCGCGTCCTCGACCCGCGAGATCCACGAGACCGAAGTCACGACCTGGTTCTTCTCGATCCAGGGGTTCTGGCCGTACTGGCTCCGCAAGACCTCACCGCGCATGACCTCGAACGGCTCGCGGAACTTGTCCTTCATCTCGCGCTGCCACTGGAACGTGAGGTTCGCCGGCGCGACGATGAGCGTCCGCTGAACGAGTCCCCGGATCTTCAGCTCCTTCAAGAGAAGGCCAGCCATGATCGTCTTTCCGGCGCCCGGATCGTCGGCGAGGAGGAAACGGATCCGCGGAAGTTTCAGGAAGTAGTCGTAGACCGCCTCGAGCTGATGCGGCAGGGGGTCGACCCTCGCAATGGATAGCGAGAAGTACGGGTCGTACTCATAGGCGAGGCCAAGGCGAGCCGCCTCGATACCGAGACGAAATCGCTGGGCGTCCCCGTCAAAGGGTGGGTCCTTCGGCGTCACGGAGAGCTGCGCCAGCTGTGCTGCATCGAGGATTGGGTCGCAGAAACGCCCCGTCCGGAGGCCCTTTCCGAGGAGCTTCACGGACGTCCCCATCGGGATAGCTGCCGCCAGCTCAATGGGTTCTGGTAGGAGCGGACCCTCCACCACCGCACCAGGTACGAGGTCGGCAATCGTCGGCAAGGTCATTCGAAGAATGGTACCGCGGAATGGCGGTAAAGATCCCTCGCGAGAAGGCACGGATCGTGTTCCAGTTGCGTCCAGTCATGGCTAAGGGATCAGACTATTCAGGCCGGCCCGGGATGCACGTGTCGGAAGCACCGAGTTCTAGGAAACCGCCGCTACATGGGCACGTTCATTGGCCGCCACAAGTTCTGAGCGAAATCCAACAGAACGTGCGCATGGTCCGGACGCCACTGTTCGGAACTCTGCGAGCCGAGCCGAGTCGGTGCGCAATTTCACGGGTTTGGTCACCGGTCGCCAAGGCTAGGTATGCCAGCTCGGCTAGCGCTGTCGCGGCCTCGCGAATCTGAACCATCTGCCCGAAAGTCCGAGCCGAGCACCTCGAGACAGGCCCTCCACCGTAGCCAGCCTGCAGACTCCACAGCAGACATAAGCGCTGCATGGTCGCGTGAAAGAACGCTCCGGAAGTGAGCTCTCATTTCCGCGACACTATTCTCGCTAGCACCACTAGCCCGACCGCCGTCTCTTCGCAAGAGATCTGTGACTGCAGACGATCTTCCCGCCCTATAGTCCACGCTCCAATGGTGATAGTCGCCCAGCAGCAAGCACCAAGCCAAATACCGGTGCCATTGGACATCGAACGCCGCACCAAGCCGCCCCCGCAGGTACGTTTCAGGGACTACACATAGGGGTGAGACGCGCCGCCAAAGGGACCGACCTCCGTGAACGTAGCCATCTCCAACCTCGTCGTGAAAGCCGAAATACTGGCGATACACCCTCCACTGGTCATCGCCCCAGGAAAGCTGGCGCTCCGCGATCCGTTCCTGGGCAAATCGCAGGAATGCGGCTGCGCGTTCGGCGACGGCGCCGCCGCCCAAATCTACATCGTCCCGATCCAGCAAGTAGTCCATGAATCTGATATGAAGCCCGAGCGAAAGCTGCACCGATCCCCAAAAGGCGGCTTCTCTCACCGACCCTTCACTTCCGAGCAGGCCCAACCCGTCCAGCACGGGAATCGTATAGAAGCGATAGTATCGGGCGCCCATCCCGCTGTCGGCAATGCCCTTGGTCAAGCCACTCGCATGAAACGCCAAGTAGACCTCTTCCTCGACCCTCGCTGCAAAGGGGTGCTGCTGATACAGTGCGACCCCCAGTTTCTCCAGATCAGTGTCAGTCGCAGCAGAGAATAAGCGGGGCTTCAGGCCCATGAACGTCTCCCCTTCCAAGATAGCAGTGTATCTGTCGACGCTGGCGGAAGATTCGAACAAGGCAGCCGTCCAGCAAAACGCGATCACCTTCCTTCAACAATGCGAGCAGTGGGTCGTCGGCCGGCGTCGGAGCTATTGGCAGAACCCCCGTGTACTCGATACACACGCCATTGCTGGACCCGTCGAATGCAAAGATCTTGAGTTCTGACAGGCAGAGCATCGGTCTACGCAGATGGGCCAGAATCGCATCGAGGTACCGAGGCGCCTCCCGCCCAATCTCCTCCGCCAGTGCCTCACCATACCGTTGGCTGACTCCGCAGCGAAACGAACACGGAATATGTGGAGTCAGGTACAGTGACCCGTGCCTGGGGAGCGCATTGCAGACGGCGAGGGGGGAACCATCCGTATTTCGAAACGCTGCGCCGTATGTATTGTCGGAACTCCAGTTGTTTCGCTGACCAAAGAACCCGATGCAGCACTCGGGGTATCCGAGAGCCCGGCCAAACCATTCATGGTCCGGGTAAGGCTTGCCGACCAGCTGGGTTCCGACTACGAGTGGATACCAGCCCGAAGCGACTGCCGCCTCTAAGCACTCCCGATTGCGTGCGACGAAGACATGCGCATCCACGCGATCTCCAACCCGAGTAGCAAGCGCAGCCCGAGTCGTGTTGAATGAAGATGCCGGGATGCGGCTCAGTAACGCCTCGTCGAAGCGATCAAAGAGCGCGTCCACGAAAAAGCAGAGACCAAACTCAGCACATATCATCGGCAGTTTTTGTAGGCCGCGCTCATCAACCCAAATATCAGCTGCAGGCTTCAACCCAATCGTTACCGCAATGAGTGAAGGAATCTGCGCACCGGCGA
>CAZXSG010000369.1:0-5156 GCA_964643185.1 uncultured Holophagales bacterium | reverse complement strand
GCCGCCCGCTTGGAGGCCCAATCGTCCCCGACCGGGACGGGGTCCGCCCCGCGCACGACGCGCTCCCGGGTGGGCGGGGGGGCCGGCACGCGGGGGGCTTCCGTGGGGGCCTCCGCGGGGATTGCGGTGGGCTCGGGAATCGCCGAGGGCTGGGGAGCGACCGGAGCCGGAGTCGGGAGCTCCTGGGCCACCACGGGGGGTGGCTCCGCGGACCGGCCCCGGAGAACGAGCACGGTGCCGGCCAGGACGATGAGCGCCACGACGGGCAGCGCGAAAAGGAGCGCCCGGCTCTTCGGCGGCGCGGCCGCCGTGGGAAGGATGCGCGAGGGATCCGTGCGCGGCACGGGTTCCGCTGCCTTGGGAGGAGTGGACGCTCTTGGTTCCGGTGCGCCTGGCGCGGCACGCAACCCGCTCGGGGCCGTGATGCTCGAGGGTGCCGACGAGCCTCCCGAGAGCGGCACCATCTGCGACACGAAGGACGTGCTGTCCTCCTTCTCGTCCATGGCCTCGGTGACGGCGGTCTTCGATCCCTCGCCGCCGAGGACGAGCGTCTCGCCGTGGAGCGTGTTCCCCATGCGCCGGCGACGGGCATCGGGCGGCATCCTCAGGAATGCCTCGAGCGCCTCCCGCATGGCCGCGGCCGTGGCAAAGCGGCTGTCCCGCTCCCGGGTGAGCGACTTGGCGACGATCTCCTCGAGCGCTGGGCTGATGGAGGGCCGCGCCTTCGAGAGCGGCGGGGCGTCTTCCTGCAGGCGCTTCATGAGGACCGCGACTTTGTCGTCGCCCAGGAACGGCAGCTCCCCCGCGAGGAGGAGGTAGAGCATCACGCCGAGGGAGTACACGTCGGACCGCCCGTCGAGCGGCTTGCCGCGGAGCTGCTCGGGCGAGAGGTAGGCCGGTGACCCGAGGATGTAGCCGCTCTCGGTCTTCACGACGCTCTCGCCCGATTTCGCGATGCCGAAGTCCATGAGGTACGGGTGCCGGCTCTCGTCCAGGATCACGTTGTCGGGCTTCACGTCGCGGTGGACGATGCCGTGCCGGTGGCAGTACTCGAGCGCGGCGAGGACGGCGCTCGAGATGCGCACGGCCGCGTCCTCGGTGAGGCGCCCCTTGTTCTTGAGATCAGAGGAGAGCGTTCCCCCCGGGATGTACTGCATCGAGTACCAGCAGAGGCCCTCGACCTCGCCGAACTCGTAGATCTTCACGATGTTGGGGTGCTCGAGGCTGGCCGCGACACGCGCCTCGTGGAGAAACCGGATGCCGAAGTCCTCCTCGCCGGTGTGGTCCTCGAGGAGGATCTTCAGCGCCTCGAGCCGCCCCAGCGTCTCGTTCTTGACCTTGTAGACCGCCGCGAAGCCGCCCTTGCCGAGAAACTGCAGGATCTCGAAACGGCCCGCGAGGAGGCCCTGGAGGCGCTTGCCGCGCGGGTCGAGATCGGCCACGCCGGCAGTATACGAAGCGGGACCCGCAGGACAGGGCCATAGAATTCCTGCATGGAAACCGGCCTTCTCACGACCGAGGTCTCGCCCCGCGTGCTGGTGTTCACCCGCGGCGGGGAATCCCTGCGGGAGAGCTACGGCGCGAACGCGACGGCGCTCCTCGGGAGCGAGGCCGTGCTCGTGGTGGACCCCTTCATCGCGCCGCGCGAGGCGCGGCTCCTCGAGGACGAGATCGCCCGGCGCACGGACGTGCCCGTGCGCTTCGTGGCGCTCACTCACCACCACACCGACCACGCGCTCGGGGCCTCTCACTTCGCGGCGAAGGGCGTCCCCGTTTTCGCGTGGACGGGGGCGCGGGAGCGCATGGCCGCGGAGCACCCGGGCCTCCTCGACGCGCGGCGCAGGGACGACAGATACCGCGATCTCTTCGAAGGCGCGGCGCCGTACGAGCCCTCGGTCGCGCTCGAGGGTCCCGTGCGGATCGCGCTCGGCGGGCTGACGGCCGAGCTCTTCTCCCCGGGCTTCGGGCACACGCCCGTGGATCTCGCGGTGCACGTTCCGGAAGAGAGCCTCGTCGTGACGGGCGATCTCGTCTCCGTGGGGTACCACGTGAACCTCGAGCACGCGTCCCGCACGGGAATCTTCACGGGCCTCGAGATCCTCGCGGCGCGCGACGCGCGCACCGTCGTGCCCGGCCACGGACCCGTTTCACCGGCGTCCGTGCTCGACGGGCAGCGCGGCTACCACGAGGCGATCCGCGAGAACGTGCTCGGAGCGGCCAGCCGTTCCGAAGCCGAGGTCGTCGCGTCGCTCGCGGCGCTCTTCCCGGGCTATCGCCTCGAGGTCGTGTTGCCCGACGCCGTCAGGTTCTGGCGGTCGGCGTGACCCTCACGCCGGCGTGAGCGTCACGCCCGCGTGAGGGTCACGATCGCCTCGAGCACGCCCTCGACGACCTTCGACATCCGCACGTAATCGAGCGTGTCGGGCGTGTCTTCGGGCGTGTGGTAGCGCGCGTTCCGGAAAAACGCCGTGTCGGTCACCATCACGGCCTTCATGCCGAGGAGCCAGTAGCGCTCGTGGTCGGAGAGGTCGATTCCGGGCGCGAGATCCGGCGGCGCGTTGATGGAGTGAACCGGCAGCTTCGAGCCGCGCGCCATGGCCCGCTTCACCGAGCGGAGGAGCCCCACGTCCTCGGGCCGGCCCGCGAGCGCGATGAACGTGCCCCGCGACGGGTACACGGCCTTCATCGCGGGAAACGGATACGTCTGGCTGCCCGGCTCGTCGGAGAAGCAGCCGATCATCTCGAGGCCGATCATCCCGACGCTCGAAAGGCCTCGATCCCCGAGGCTCTTCGCGTGCACGGCGCTCCCCATCTCCTCGGAGCGGAAGTGCGGCGGCTCCTCGAGCGTGTAGGCCACGAGCTCCACGCGGATCTTCGGCGCCGGTTCCTTCGCGAGAAGGCGCGCCAGCTCGAGGATTCCGGCGGTGCCGCTCGCGTTGTCGTCGGCACCCGGGAGCCCGCCGAACGCGTCGTAGTGCGCGCCCACGGTGAGGGTCGGCCCCTTCTCGGGGCCGAACGCCGCGATGAGGTTGCGGGTCTCTTCGCCCCGAACCCGATATCGCTGGTCGAACACGTTCGCGCCCGTGGCCCGGAGCTGCTCCTCGATGTAGGCGGCGGCCTTCTCGAGGTTCGCGGGGTGCGCGAGATCGCGGGGGACGCAGCCTTCGGCCAGGAAGCGCACGTGCCGCTCGAGCGTCGCGGCGTCGGCGAGGCCCGGGCTGGGCCGCGCCCCGCGGGGCACGACGGGCTGCTTCACGAGCACGACGACGGCCGAGACCGCCGCGAGCACGACGACGGCCAGAATCACGAAGGGCATGCGGATCAGCTTCTTGCGCACGTCCCCTTCTACGGAGGCGAGCGTTACAGCGCCTCGATGCGCTTCACCACGGCCTCGACGTCGTAGTCGGGCGTGGAGGCCCCGGCGGAGATGCCGATCTTCGAAAAACCGCGCAGGCTCTCGACGGGCAGCTCCGCGACGGTGCCGATGAGGTACGTGGGCTTCCACTGCTCGGCGATGCGGGCGAGCTCCTTGGTGTTCTTGCTGGCCTTGCCGCCGATGACGACGATCGCGTCGATGGTGGGGTCCGCGCAGAGCACCTTGAGCGCGTCCTGGTTTTCCTTCGTCGCGTAGCAGATCGTGTCGGCGATGCGGGTCTCCCCCGTGCGGGACCGGATCTCCTCCACGTGCGGCGCGAACGTCTCGGCGTTGATCGTCGTCTGGAACACGATCTTCACCCGCGTGATGCCGGTCCAGTCGAAGGCCGCCACTTCCTCGAGCCGGTAGAAGATCTCGAACGTCCCGGGCAGCAGGTCCTTCGTGTAGCCCACGACCTCGCGGTGGTCCCGCTGGCCGAGGATGGCGATGAAGAACCCGTCCGCGAGGGACCGCGCGATCTCCTTGTGGATGTCGGTGACGAACTTGCACGTCGTGTCGATCGTCGCGAGACCGAGAGCGCGGGCGCCCTCCCGCACGGCGGGGGCCACGCCGTGCTCGCCGAACACGATGCGGCCCTCGTGGGCCCGGGCGTCCTCGGGGGTCTCGACGGTGGGATCGCCCAGCCGCGCCATCTCGCTCTCGACGCTCTCGTTGTGAACGACCTGTCCCAGGATCGCTCCCGTGAGACCCTGCCCGGCGGCCCGCCTCACGAGCTTGTCGGCGACGCGCACTCCGGCGCAGAACCCGTACTTTTCGGCGAGGACGACTTCCATCGGCCGAGTGTACCGGTCGGTGAGGCGATCCTCCGGAATCGCCGTATCGTGAGCGCATGAGGGTCGCCCCGGCGCTCGCAGCAGTCTTCCTCCTTTGCGGAGCCGCCACAGGGCAGTCCGCCGGGAAGAAGGCCCCGGTGAAGATCGTCAACCAGAGCGACGTCGACCTCCACGGACTCTTCCTGAGCCCGGTGGACGCCGGGGAGTGGGGTCCCGATCAGCTCGAGGGCGACGTCCTCGAGGCGCGCGGCGGCACGATCCGCCTGGCCCGGTTGCCATGCGGGCGCTGGGACATCCGGATCGTGGACGAAGGCGGCGATGCCTGCGTCGTCGAGGACGTCGACCTCTGCAGGGGCGAAGGGATCTGGAAGCTCACGAACAAGCATCTCGCCCGCTGCCTGGCAGTCCGGTAGGACTGCGGCCTAGGGGAGATGACTCACTTCATCTCGTACAGCTCGACGTCCTTGGGAACGACCCTCACGAACCGGTCCCGCTTGATCATCTCGAAGCCCTTCCCCGCGCGGCCCACCACGGCGTAGCGCTTCGTGAGCGTGTGGATCGTGCCCTTGGAGTTCTCGAGCGCGAGTGAGGCCCGCGCCTCGTCCTCGCCGAAGACCGCGGCGCCGAGCACGCGGTCGCCCTCCTCGAGCTTCATCCCGATGACGCCCTTGCCCGGCCCCGAGAGGACGGGCACCTCGCTGGCCGGGAAGAGCAGCGCGCGGCCCTCCTCGGTCGCCATCGCGACGATGTCGTTCTCGTTCACGAGGCCCACGAACACCACCTCGTCGCCCTCGGGCGGCTTGGCGTAGCGGCGCCCGGAACGGGTCGTCGCCTCGCGAAACGGATCCAGCGAGAAGCGCGACACGAGGCCATCCCGCGACTCGAAGAGGAGCGTGACGCCTTCGGCAGGCATGAAGGTTTTGACGTATTCGAGGCCCTTGGCGATT
>CAZXSG010000368.1:0-5158 GCA_964643185.1 uncultured Holophagales bacterium | reverse complement strand
CCGAAGGTCTTGAAGCCCATCGACTCCAGGGCGCAGTTGCCGGCCAGGATCATCAGATCGGCCCAGGAGATCCGGTTGCCGTACTTCTGCTTGACGGGCCACAGCAGACGGCGCGCCTTGTCCAGATTGCCGTTGTCGGGCCAGCTGTTGATCGGCGCGAAGCGCTGGTTACCGGTGCCGCCGCCGCCCCGTCCGTCGGCGGTGCGGTAGGTGCCGGCACTGTGCCAGGCCATGCGAATGAAGAGGCCGCCGTAGTGGCCCCAGTCGGCGGGCCACCAGTCCTGCGAATTCGTCATCAGGGCGTACAGATCGCTCTTCAGCGCGGCGAGGTCGAGCTTGCGGAATTCCTGCGCGTAGCTGAAATCGCGGCCCATCGGGTTCGAGGCCGGCGCGTGCTGGTGGAGGATCCCCAGATTCAGCTGATCGGGCCACCAGTCGCGGTTCGACGTGCCCCGGGCGACAGGGGACTTCGCCGAAGCGCCCGTTATCGGGCATTTGCTGCTTTCGCTCACGTTCGTCTCCTTCAGGATCGGGTACCCGTTCCGAGCAAGAGTCGACGACCCGAGGGCTTCGTGTCAATGATGCAATCAGGGTGCGACGGAGGCCCGGAGGGACGCCGTGAGGAGCTCCATGAGGCGCGAGGGCGGTGGGGCCTGAGGTCTCGTGACGATACCCACCGGGAGGGCGACCGAAACGTCCCGGAGCCGCCGGGTCACGGTCCGCGCAGGGGCGCGGGGACCGGCCGGGCGGGGCTGGAGGGGGAGGCGCGGCACGGACGGCACGGCCGCGGGGGGCGATTCGGTGCTGCCGCCCTCGAGCGTCCACTGCGGTCGCACGCCCCGCGCCTGGGGCGCCGCCTCGACCGCGTTCCGGTACGCGCACCCCTGGCCGCTCAGGAGAAGCGGCTCGCCCTCGAGGTCGGCAGCAGAAAGGACGCGCGCGCCGGCGAACCGGTGGGTACGCGGCACGAGAAGGGCCATCTCTTCCGGGAAGAGAGGCTCGAACAAGAGACCGAGCTCGGCCGGAGGCGCCGAGCAGATGCCGAGATCGACCTCGGCATCGCTCACCGCGCGGCTGACCGTCCCCGTGCCCCCGACCTCGAGCCGGATCCGCAGGCCGGGCCGCTGGACGCGCAGCCGGCCGAGCAGCGGGACGAGACGGCGGCTCGCGGCCGGCTCGATCGCGCCGATCCGCAGAAAGCCCGTCTTGCCGTCCTTCAGCTCGGCCATCGAGCGCGCGAGGACCTCGACCGCATCGAGGATAGGCAGCGCCCGCTCGGCCAGAAGCTCCCCCGCCGGCGTCTTCACGCGCTCGCGCCCGCTCCGGTCGAAGAGCTCGAGACCCAGCTCTTTCTCGAGCGCCTGGATGTGGAGCGTGACGGTGGGCTGCGCGAGGCCGAGAGCGCGCGAGGCCTTGAGGAAGCTCCCTTCGCGGAGAACGGCCTGGAACGTCTCGAGATGGCGGAGATCCATGGGTATCAGAATACCTGACGATCCATTCACGTTAAATCATGATTGTTTATATCCGGCGAGCGCCCTACCTTGCGGGTGGAGGCCCACATGCTCCCGCTCGGCAACGACGTCGGCTTCGCTCTCCGCAGGCTTCGCGCACAGCCGGTCTTCTCGGGCGCGGTGATCCTCCTTCTCGCGCTCACGATCGGCGCGAACACCGCGATCTTCACGGTGGTTTCGGCCGTCCTCCTGCGCCAGCTCCCGTTCGCCGCCGCCGACCGGCTGGTCGTCCTCCACGCGAGAGAGGCGGCCAGCGACAGTCAGCCGTTCTCGATCCCGGACTTCCTCGACCTCCGAGCCGGGTCGAAGAGCCTCGAGAAGCTCGCGGGATTCAGCTCGTGGAGCGCGAACCTGACCGGCATCGACCAGCCCGTGCGCCTGAGCGCGCGGGGGGCGACGGCCGGTTTCTTCGGGATGCTGGGCGTCCGGGCCGCGGTGGGGCGCACGCCCTTGCCGGAGGAGGAGCGGCCCGGCGGGGCGCGCGTCGTCTTGCTCGGCGACGCTCTGTGGCGCACGCAGTTCGGGAGCGACCCCTCCGTGGTGGGGCGGCCCCTGACGCTCAACGGAGAGCCGTTCGTCGTCATCGGCGTGCTGCCGGCGGATTTCGTGTTCTTCGCGGCGGGAGCGCAGCTCGTGGCTCCCCTCGTCGTCGAGACCGACAACCGAAGAGAGAAGCGGGGAGCGGGGTTTCTGAGGCTGGTGGGCCGTCTGGGTCCCGGAGTCGACGCTGCCGCGGCGAGCCGTGAGCTGGACACGCTTCTCGAGCAGCTTCGGCTCGCTCATCCCGCCGCGAACGCCGGACGGCTCGGCGTCCGCGTCGAGCCGCTTTCGGAGCGCGTCGTCGGCAGCTACCGGCGGATCCTGCTGGTGCTCTGGGGCGCGGTGGCGCTGGTGCTCCTCGTCGCGTGCACGAACCTCGCGAACCTCCTCCTCTCGCGTCTCCTCGCCCGCAAGCCCGAACTCGCGCTCCGCGCGGCTCTGGGGGCCCGCCCACGGGACCTCGTGCGTCAGCTTCTCGCGGAGGCCGTCGTTCTCTCGTTGATCGGTGGCGTGCTGGGTGCGCTCCTCGCATGGATCGGCGTCGCCGCCCTCCCGGCGTTCGCCCCCGAGAAGCTCCCGCGGCTCGCCGAGATTCGCATCCGGGGCTCCGTGCTGGCCTTCAATCTCGGCCTGTCGCTTCTGGCGGGGCTTCTCGTGGGGCTTCTTCCGGCGTTCCTCGGCAGCGGCGCCAACCTCGTGGACGAGCTGCGCACGGGCGGCCGGGGCCGGAAGGGCGGCCGCGGAGCGCGGCTCGGCCCGACCCTCGTCGCGATCGAGGTCGCGCTGGCCGTCGTGCTCCTCGTGGGCGGCGGGCTCATGCTGCGGAGCCTTCACCGCCTGGAGGACACGGATCCCGGCTATCGGCCGGGCAACCTCCTCTCGGTTCAGCTCTCCCTCCCGAAAAAGCGGTACGCCAGCCCGGAAGCGATCGATCGATACCGCGAGACGCTGACGGCCCGCATCGCCACGCTGCCGGGCGTGAAGAGCGTCGCCGCCGCGTCGCTCAACCCTCTCACGGCCTGGCGCGCCAGCATCTCCTACACCATCGAGGGCCGCGACGAGCCGGCGAGGGATCGCCCCCTCGGCGCGAACTACAGAGCCGCCGGGCCCGGCTATTTCGAGACGCTGGGCATGCCCCTCCTCAGGGGCCGCGACCTCTCGGACAGAGACCGCGCGGACATGCCCGCGGTGGCCGTCATCAGCGCGTCTCTCGAGCGGCGGCACTTCGCGAGGGGAGGCGCTCTCGGCTCGAGGCTCGTCATCGACGACACCGAGGCGTGGCGCACGGTGACGATCGTCGGGGTCGTGGGCGACGTGAAGCACACGGGGCTCGACGCGGAGGGCACTGCCGACGTCTACGTGCCCTATGCGCAGACGACGCAGCAGGTGGCCGTGTGGCTCGCGAACATCTTCTGCGTCGCGGTACGTACGGAAGGCGATCCGCACCTCCTGGTGCCCGCGGTGCGGCGCGAGATCTCGGCCGTCGATCCCGACGTTGCCGCCGGCGCGGTGCGCACGATGGACGAGGCGCTCGAGGCCTCGCTCGCGGACCGCCGCTTCGCCACGACGCTGCTGCAGCTCTTCGGCGCCGTCGCGCTGGCGCTCGCGGTCGCGGGCGTCTACGCGATGACCTCGCTCGGCGTGGCCGCGCGGCGCCACGAGATCGGCGTCCGCGTCTCGGTGGGCGCGGGCCGCCGGGACATCCTCGCCCTCGTGCTGAAGGGCGCGCTCGCACCGGTTGGAATCGGTGTTCTCTTCGGCCTCGCGGCGGCGCTGGGGACGTCGCGCCTCATCCGGGGACTCCTCTTCGGCGTCCCCGCCCACGACGCCGGAATCCTCGCCACGGTGGCGCTCGCGCTCGCCGTGGCGGCGCTCGCGGCCAGCCTCGGACCGGCCGTGCGGGCGACGCGGATCGACCCGGCGCGCGTCCTTCGAGCCAAGTGAGACCGTACAGCTCTCTGTGGCTATTCCGCCTTCGGGCGCTCGAAGGCGATCTGAGCAGCGTCTGTCCAGGGCACGTAGTCGGGGCCCGGCCGGCCGTCGACGAAGATCAGCAGCCCGGCATTCCCCTTTCCGAGGTCGCCTGAGCGCTCGAGAAGGAGTTCCTCACCTGTGTGCAGCTTGACCCTCGCACGCTGGTCGGGCTCTCCGGCGTCCGGCAGCACGATCGACGCGACGAGCCCGAACGGGATGGTGTAGTCGACGCCCTCCCGCGGCGCGTCGAGCGTCTCGACCGTGACGCTCTCGTCGAGGTCGAAGACGAGGCGTCCGGCGAAGATTGTGCCGTCCCGGGTGGTGACCTTGCCCGTGAGCTGGCTCTCCGGCTCAAAGTCACCGTAGGCGGGGCCGCTCTCGGCGGAGCCGAAGTCGACGCGCTCGAAGGCCTTCCACGAGACGAGCACACGGCCGTAGCGCGCGTCGTCGACGTAGACCCCGCGGTTGCCGTCGCCGGCCTCACTGGACCCTTCGAGGTCCAGCTCCTTGCCATCGAGGAGGGCCACCCGGGAGCCATCCTCCGAGCGGCGCGAAATGGAGCCGATCGTGTCGTAGCGCAGACGGACCTCGCCGGTCGCCGTGCGGCCCACGAGCTCGTCGGTGCCGACACAGTCGGTGCGGTCCCACTGGAGGAAGCCGGTGAATTCACCCGCGGGCGTCTTCACCGTACCGTACAGTCGCAGGGGTGTCGTCGCGAGCCGCGCGGTGGGAAGGAGCTCGATGGTGCGGATCAGCGAGCTGTCGAGATCCACGCTGCCGCCCTTGGCATCCCACACGCGCACGCCGTCGTCGAAGTCACTGGCCTCGAGGCGGTCGAGGTCGAAGACGGTGCCGCCCTTGAGCGTCACGCGCACGTCGCGGCCGATCGACTCGATTCGCGCGAGGTCGCCGAACCGCGCCATGAAGGGCCGCGAGGTCTCCAGCTTCTTCTCCCGGCTGCCGATGGGGATGCCGAAGATCTCGATGGGATCCCGCTCCTTGGGCAGCCGGCCGGCCGGCACCAGGGCGACCCAGGGGTTCCCCTTCTTGGCGCCGTTGAAGGTGTCGCCCCAGAACGCCTCCTCGCCGTCTCCCCAGCGCCCCATCCGGTGCAGCACCGTGGCATCAGCGTG
>CAZXSG010000367.1:0-5158 GCA_964643185.1 uncultured Holophagales bacterium | reverse complement strand
CAAGGGTTCGAGTGCTGGGCCCGTGCCCGGCGCGCCCGGGATCCCCGGAGCCCCCAGGCGAGTCCCCCAACGGAGAGTGCGGTCGCAACGCCGGCGGTGACGAGAGCCCCCTGGGGAAGGGCCGCGGAAACGGCATGGGCGGCGCTGGACAACGCCGGGCCGAAGCTGGTGAGGAGCTCGACGGGACGGGACACGACCGCGAACGCGACGCGTGCCCAGGTTTGAAGCGCTGTTCCCGGACCGAGGCTCCAGAGGGGCAACAGGGCCAGGCCGACCGTGCCTGCCGCGAGGCCCGAGGCCGCCAGGACGGGGACGCGCCAGGCTCTGCGGCTGCGAACCTCCCAGGGGGCGAACCCGCGGGCCTCCATGACCCTGAGGGTGAAGTCGGCGGGGGGAGCGGACGCGGTGCGTGCCGCGAGATCGTCGAGGAGAGCCTCCAACCGCCGATCCGCCTCGATCTCGTGCGGCAAGAGCTCTTGGGTCTCGCCCCTCTTCGTTGCGGTTTCGTTCATTTCCTGGATCCTCTCGACGGCCCGACTGGCTTTCATCCGGCCATCTCCCTATACGAGTTCCGGCGGCAAAAGATCTCTCAAAGCCTGCCGGGCACGAAAAAGCTTGTTCTTGACGGTTCCGAGCGGCATTCCCTTGAGGGTCGCGATCTCCTCGTAGGGTAGCTCGCCGTAGTGGCGCAGGCTGATCAGCTCGCGGTAGTCGTCGGGCAGCCGCTCGATGGCCTCGTCCAGCGCCTTCCGGAGACGCGCCCGCGCGAGGTCTTCCATGGGATCGGGCCGCTCGTCGCGCGGGTCGATGGCGCGCCCGCCCTCGTCGTCCCTCGAGCCCTCGAGGGAAATCGCCTTGAGCCGCCGCCTCCGGAGGTGATCGATCGCCGCGTTTCCGGCGATCCGGAAGAGCCAGGTGGAGAATTTGTAACGGGAATCGTAGGTGTCGAGCGCCCCGTAGACCTTGAGGAAGACCTCCTGGGTCACGTCGCGGGCGTCCTCGGGATCGTTCGTGTATCTCTCGACGAATCGATAGAGCCGGGTGCGATAGCGATCCACGAGCAGGGTGTAGAGCTCGACCTCCCCCTCGAGGACGCGCCGGACGGCATCACCATCGGCGACCTCGGTCCCTGCCATTGGCCGGATGCTGCCACAGCGCGGAAAACCGCGTTGCCCGGAGCTACAATTGCATCATCGTCTCGCTGCCCCGGCACACTGTAACGTCGCACCATTGCGACGACCGCGAGGCGCGCAAGAGCGAGAGGAGGTTCCCATAGTGGACAGCACGTCTCCGGAAACGACCTCGGGGGTTCTGAGCACGACCCACATCAACCCCTTCGAGGAAATGGCCTCACGATTCGACAAGGCCGCCGAGCTCCTGGGCCTCGACCCGGGCATGCGCAAGGTGCTGCGCGAGCCCATCAAGGAGCTCAAGGTCTCGATCCCCGTCGTGATGGACGACGGACGCATCGAGGTCTTCATCGGATATCGGGTTCATCACAGCGTCGTGCGCGGACCGGCCAAGGGCGGCATTCGCTTCGACGCGGGCGTGTCGCTGGACGAGGTTCGCGCGCTCGCCTCGTGGATGACCTGGAAATGCGCCGTCATGAACATCCCGTTCGGCGGCGGCAAGGGCGGCGTGATCTGCGATCCGCGCAAGCTCTCCCGCGGTGAGCTCGAGCGGATTACGCGCCGCTACACCTCGGAGATCATGGATCTCCTCGGTCCCGAGAAGGACGTTCCGGCGCCCGATGTCGGCACCGACAGCCAGACGATGGCGTGGCTCATGGACACCTACTCGATGCACGTGCGGCACACCGTCACGTCGATCGTCACGGGCAAGCCCATCTCCATCGGTGGATCCCGCGGACGCGTCGAGGCCACGGGCCGCGGCGTGATGCTCGCGGGGCGCGAGGCGGCCAAGGTGCATGGTCTTCCCCTCGAGGGCGCTCGCGTCGTCGTGCAGGGCTTCGGCAACGTCGGCTCGATCTCCGCGAAGATGTTCGCGAGCCAGGGCTCGAAGATCATCGCCGTCTCCGACGTGAACGGCGCTATCCAGAACCCCGAGGGCCTCGACGTCGCGGCACTCTTCACCTACATGCAGAAGTCGCGCACCGTCGTGGGCTTCCCTGGATCGACCCCGCTGGATCCGGCCCAGCTCCTCACCACCGAGTGCGAGATCCTCGTCCCCGCCGCGCTCGAGAACCAGATCACCCACGAGAATGCCGACCAGATCCGCACGAAGATCATCGTGGAGGGCGCGAACGGCCCCACCACGGCTGCGGCCGACGAGATCCTGCAGAACAAGGGCGTCGTCGTGATTCCCGACATCTACGCCAATGGCGGCGGTGTGACCGTCTCCTATTTCGAGTGGGTGCAGGACCGCATGGGCTTCTTCTGGCGCGAGGACGAGGTGAACCAGCGGCTCGAGGAGCTCATGGTGCAGTCCTTCGCCGACGTCCGCGAGATGGCCGAGGCTCGCAAGGTCTCCTACCGCATCGCCGCGTACATGGTCGCCATCCAGCGGGTCGCAAACGATCTGCAGCTCCGGGGTCTCTACGCTTGATCCTTCCTGAAGAGGCGTCCCGCTGACGTCGGTTCGATTCGAGGGCGCGGTGAAGCGGTATGGCCGCTTCACCGCGCTCCACGGACTGACCCTCGAGATCCCCCGGGGCGCGCTCTTTGCCCTCGTGGGCCCGAATGGCGCCGGCAAGACGACGGCCCTGGGACTCCTGACGGGACTCCTCACCCCGACCTCCGGACGCGTGCTCGTGGAGGGCTTCGACATGGAGCGCGAGCCGCTCCAGGCCAAGGCCCGTCTCGGTTTCGTGCCCGACCGTCCCTTTCTCTGGCCCAAGTGGACTCCACGTGAGGCGCTCCGGTTCGTGGGGGCGGTCTTCGGGATGAAGGGTGCGGCCCTGGAAGAAGAGATCGATCGGGAGCTCTCGCGCCAGGACCTCATTGCGAACGCCGACGTCAGGAACGAGACCCTCTCGCACGGCACGCGTCAACGCGTCGCGCTCGCGACGGCGTTCCTCCACGCCCCCGACCTCATCGTCCTCGACGAGCCCATGGTGGGGCTCGACCCTCTCGCGCAGAGGCGTCTCGTGTCGCGCCTCGAGGAACACACGAAGCACGGCGGGACCGTGCTGTTCACGCCCCACCAGCTCGCGCTCGCCGAGGAGGTCGGCACGGCGGCGGCGCTGCTCGTCAAGGGGCGCCTGCGCGCGCTGGGACCTCCCGCGGCGATCACGACGCCCGAGGGTTATCGGGGCTCCCTCTCGGAGATCTTTTTCCGCCTCGCGGACGAGACGTGAGTGCATCCCTCAGGGAGTCCCTCGTCTCGGTGTATTTCGCGAACGGCGCTCACGCCGCGGGGCGCATCGTCTTCTCGACACGCAGGGAATCGATCGGAATCTGGATCGGGCTCGCGTCCATCGCAGCCTTCGTACTTTTCGAAGCCTTCGTCGTCGAGGGCACGCGGCGACTCGCCGTGCGGGCACTGACCCAGCTCCCCGACGTCCGCGGCGAGGCCCTTCTCGAGCCCCTGCTCCGCGGAACGTTCACCGCGATGGGATTCCTGCTCGTGCTCGGGTCCCTCACGACCGCCGTCTCGAGTCTGTTTCTCTCGGACGAGCTGCCCGCGCTCTTCTCGCTCCCCGTGCCCCGCGGACGCGTCCTCGCCAAACAGCTCCTCACCACCGTGGGGGCCAGCGCGGCACCGGCGCTGCTGCTCGCGCTCCCCATCCTGGCGGTCGCCGCCGCAGCAGCGCCGAGGCCGCTCCTGAGCCTGACGGTGCTCCTCGCCTCCCTCTTCGGCGTGCTCGCCCTCGCCGGATCCCTGGGTACTGCCGCGGCGCTCCTCCTCGTGGCCTGGATCTCACCCCGGCGCGCGCGGATTCTGGCCGCGGCGCTCTCCGCGGCGGGTCTCTTCGCGGCGCTCTTCGGATTCCGAGCGGCCCGCCCCGAGCGCATGCTCAACCCCATCGAGGCGCTGGAGGCCGTGGAGCGCCTCTCCGGTCTCGAGCTGCAATCCCCCGGCGCGAACCCGGCGGCGTGGGCGGGTCACGCCTCCGCGCGAGCGCTCCTCGGAGACCCGTACGCCCTCGTGCCGTCCGCGGCCCTCGCGCTCGCCGGAGTGGTCGCGCTGACACTCGTAGCCTTTCTCCTCGCGCGAAAGCACTTCACGCTCTGGCAGGAGACCCGCGAGATGGACCGGAGCGAGGGCCACGCGCGCGGCGGTCCGACGGGGTCCCTCCTTACGGCGCTCCTGCGGGCCGAGGCCAACTCGTTGCTCCGGGAGGCCTCGACTCCCGCTCAGACCGGAACCCTCCTGGCCGTCTTCGTTCTCGATGTCCTCAATCTCTGGCTGATGCCCGCAGCCGACGCCGCGGCGAGAGACCTCGTCTCCGCTCTCCAGTGCGGACTCTCCCTCTTTCTCGTTTCCGCGCTCGCGCTTCGCTTCGCGTACCCGAGCGTTTCCTCCGACGGCCGCTCGTCGCTCGTGCTGCGAACCCTCCCTTTGTCACCGGGGCGGCACCTCTTCGCCCGCTACGTGATCCGCGCCGTCCCCTCGCTCGTGCTCTCGGGCGCGCTCATGGCGATCAGCCTCGCGCGGCTGGCCCCGCCGCGGACGAGTGTTCTGCTCTGCATCGTTCTCACGCTCGCGGGCGCGCTCGCGATTCCCGCCCTGCAGCTCGGACTCGGCGGCCTCTTCCCCCGCTACGACGCCGCGAGCGCCGTCAGCGTGGCGCTCGGGCCGGGAGGCATCCTCGCGCTCGGGCTCTCGACGTTCCTCGCGCTCACGGCCACCATCGTCGCCTCGGAGGAGCTCCGCAGCCTTCTCTCGTCCGCGCTCGGCACGCGGCTCGAGGCGATACCGATGCTCGTACTCTGGCTCGTGGCCTCCGGCCTCGCCGCCGTCCTGCCTCTCACCTTCGCCGCTCGTTCGCTCTCTCGAAGCGACCTGAGCGCGGGCTAACCGCCGTCGACCCTCGAGAGCGCCGGCTCACCGCGGAAGAATCGCGCGATCTCCTCGCACGCCCGGCGCGCCATCGCGAGCCGGGTCTCGCGCGTCGCCGATCCGAGGTGCGGGAGCAGTACGACGTCGTCGCGCCCCACGAGGCCTGGGTGAATGCGCGGCTCGTCCTCGTAGACGT